>JAZRYN010000241.1:0-6906 GCA_045600745.1 Lachnospiraceae bacterium | reverse complement strand
GGATATAGGTGATGATCTTGCAGGCCTGTGCACGGGTCAGGGTGCCCTTGGGGGCAAACTTGCCGTTGCCCATGCCTTCGATTACGCCGAGTCCGGTCAGGACTTCGACTGCCTCTTTGTAGGTGATCTCAGCGTCGTCATCGAAGGTGGCGGAAGTGCTGATCATGCACAGACCGGCCATCATGGCGAGGCAGAGAACGAGGCAAAGAGTCTTCTTCAGAGTTCTCATTTTTGAAACTCCTCCTTCAAATAGTACCCCGGTTCGGGGCCATAATATGTATCAGCGCCTGATGATCCGGAATTCCTGGGCTGACCATCAGACGGTAATACCCGATGCGCAAGTAAGATAGCGCCTTTTTCCTTGTATTTCAAGGGGTTCAGCCCTTTCGTAACTGAACTGAAAGGCGATGAACAACACGAGCTTTTACTATGTCATCCTGACGTAACAATGAAAAAAGACCTCACGCAAACTGCAGGTTTGCGAGGGCCGTCTGTAACATACTTTATTCTTTTGGAAGGACATACCGTTTCGACCGGGACAGCAGCACCAGTGTGCCGCTGTCCACCATTTTTTTCAGGATGCGGGCGGTGGTGCGCTTCCCGATGTGGAGCAGCTCCGCGATGTCCTGACAGTAGGCCGTGCCGTTCTCCGCGATGTAGTCCACGATCGCGGCCCGCTGCTGCTCCGGCGGCACAACGGATTCCGGCAGGTAGTACCGGGCGTTGATCCGGATCAGCGCTTCGGAAAACACCAGATCGTTCAGCCGCGCATAGGCCTTGCTCGGCGTGCTGCCCAGCAGCGCCAGGCATTGGCTCCGGCTGATGCTGCCGTGCTCCGATACATATTTAATAATACGCTGCTTTTCCTCCTCGATGGGCTGGTCCCGCCGCGTCATGCACAGAGAGGTGTCCTGCAGCCCGCCGCGGATCAGCACCGTCCGCACCATTGTGGACAGCCGGGAGCCGCTGACCGGCTTTCGCGTGATCGGTGACAGGATGATGTGGGGATCGTCCGCCGCGCTGCGCTGCGCAAGCTCGTTCCGCAGAAGGCACAGCGTGTCCGCGTCCGGCGTGTACGTCCGCCCGCCGATGGAGAGGGTACCCGCTTCCGGATCGAACTGCTCCCATGTCAGCCCGACGATCTCACTGTTGCGCAGGCCCAGGTGAAACGACAGGGCGAGGGCGATCCCCTCCGCTGTGTTTTCCTCCTTTGCGATGATCTCCAGGATCTGTGCTTCCGTTCCCGCGCGGCTGCGCTGCTCCGGCGCGGCTGTGCAGTCCTTTCTGCGGGCCCCGGCCAGACTGTTGCGGTAGGTCGTGACGCTCAGTCCCGAAACCTGCAGCGCCCGCGTCCAGTCATTCTGCTGCAGCTGGCTTTGGATGTAGTCATACCGCAGATCCACAATGCTCACAGAAGGCAGACCCTCTTCGTCCAGCGCCTTTCGTACAAGCCGTGAGATCGACTCCGGCGCCATGGGCCTTTTCAGCTTTTCGCTGATGACCACCCGGTCGCTGTATTCGCCGTAAAGCGTTTTCCATTCCAGCAGCAGGTCTTTTGTCTCCGGCACAAGGGGGACCGTCCGGTCCGGAAGCGCGATCAGCTCCGACTCGAAGTCGATCTGCCCCCATGTCAGCTCACCCAGCTCTTCTCTGGTCAGTCCCTGCCGCCACGCAAGTATCAAAATGACGCCCGCAGTATGATTTCTGTTATGATCCACGGCCCTCGCAAGGGCATCGCAGTCCAGCACGCATGATGCGACTCCCGCTCCCATATCCACCTCGCATGATACTGTTCGTATTATTTCTCTTTGTTTGCTAATACTATTAGTATCATTTTTCGGCGGGTATATCAACAACAATATTATATTTATCCTCAAGTTAATATTAATATTATCAGTGAGGTTCTTATGTTCGGAGAAAGATTGGCGGAAATACGCAAGGATCACGCCCATACGCAGGCAAATTTAGCAGCGCTGCTCCATGTTTCAACGCCCGCCGTCCGGGCGTGGGAACAGGAAAAGAGTCTGCCATCCTATGAAACGCTGATTGCACTGTGTCGGCTGTACGGCGTCACGTCTGACTACCTTTTAGGGCTCTCTGACGTTGACCCGGTCTATGAAAGGAAGCTGGCCCGCACGCGGCTGACACGGGATGAGCTGTGTCAGCTGGCCGATTTTGAGGCGTTTCTCCTTTGGCGCAGAAAGCAGACATAGCTCGTCTGGCAGAACAGAGCAGCCCTTTCGGCGCACTTTATGGGTGCGCCTTTTGAAGCTGCGCTTTTTCCCCGCCTCAAAACCACCGGAATGAAAAAGCCACACCCTTTTCGGTGTGGTTTTTTCACGGACATTACAGGATTTGAAGAATCCGATGCGAACTTGGGATCCTGTATGTGCAGGGTATTTTTTGCCCTTCGTGCCGAAACGCCGGAGCATCAGCTGAAATCTGTTGATAAGTTGAAGAAACAATGATAAGCTGTAGTATAAAGAAGTATCTTATGATACGAAAAACAAATCCGGGGAAGGACACGGACATGAAAAAGAAAATTACCACATGGGAAGCGGCCTGCATTATTACGGGCTACGGGATCGGCGGAGGCGTTCTGGCGATGCCGTATCTTGCAGAAAAGAACGGGATCGTCGCGGCAATGGTGATCCTTGCCGTGGCGTTCGCCGCAAGCATCCTTCTGCACATGATGATCGCGGACGTCGTTCTGAAATGCGAGCAGGGCACGCAGGTCGTCGGCGTTTTCTCCAGATTTATGTTCCGGGGAAAGCTCAAGACGGTTTTGACGCTTGTTTTTTTTGCACTCATGGCCGTGATACTTGTTGCGAATCTTGCGGCTTATGTTGCGGGCGCTGCCGACGTGCTGGCCGGACTGCTTCATGTCAGTACGCTGGTATGTAAAATACTGTTTTACGCTGTGGCCGCAGCAGTTGTTCTTTTCGGGCTGAAGGCGGTTGCCGTCAGCGAAAAGCTCATGGTCGAAATCATTTTTGCCATGATCGCGGTTTTGGGCATCATCTCCCTCATCAAGCATCCGGGAAGCATTCCCGTGGGCGTCGGCAGCGGTCATGACGCGCTGGCGTATTACGGAATGGCCATGCTGGCGTTTGCCGCGTTTTTCTCCGTACCGCAGGCGGTGGAAGGCCTCGGTGGAGACGAAAAAGAAGTGAAAAAGGCCATCGTGCTGGGCCTTGGGAACAACTTTATCATCATGATCGTTGTCATCTGCTGTGCTCTGATCGGTTCACGCACCGTGACCGAGGTCGGTATGGTTGGGTGGTCAGAGGGCATCGGCGCGGGCGCGCAGATCGTCGGCGGCATATTTACGCTGGTCGCAATGATCACGACCTACTGGTCGATTTCTCTGGCGCTGTCGGATATCCTGAAGGAGCAGTTCCCGAAGATGTCCTCCAGGGTTTGCTGGCTGATCGCAACGCTTCCTTCGCTGATCATCACGCTGTTCAACGTAGGGGATTTTCTCGACTTTCTCCAGATCGCCGGCGGGGCCATCGCCATTGTGATCGCCCTTCTCTTCGTCCCCTGCTATCGGATCGCAAACAAAGAGATCCCGAAAACGATTTTGGGGAAATTCTCCGGTACGGGTTTTCAGATCTTTGTGATCGCCGCATACATTCTGATGGGAATAGGAAATATCATTTAATATGGAAAAGCTGTTTTACAACGGAAAAATACATACCATGCTTTCCGAAGACGACTGCAAATCCTATATGGTCGTGAAAAACGGAAGAATTGCGGAAATCGGAGAGGGCGAGGCGCCTCTGCACAAATATCCGGACAGAGAGGACCTTGAGGGAAAGCACGTCTATCCCTGCCTGATCGACGGTCACGTCCATATGCTGGAAACCATTGCCGTCATGGCCATGGGCTGCAGCGTCTGCGAGATCACGTCAGACGGAATACAGCCCCGTACTCTTGCGGGGATCGGGAAGAAGATCCGGGCATATACCGAAACGCAGAAGCCCGATGCGATCATTGCGCTGAACAACTATGTGCTTACGGCGATCGACGAAAAAAGAATGCCGAACAAAGCTGAGCTTGACGCGTGGGCAGGCGGCCGGGCGATCGTTGTTTACAACATCGACGGTCATTCAACTGCGCTCTCCAGCAAAATGCTTGAAAAGATCGGCATTGATCCGGACACATCCGACGGCATCCTGCAGGGGGAGGCAAATGAAAGAGCGCAGGGCAGACTCCTGGATCTGATCGGCTCCTCCATCTCCCTTCCTGTGCTTGCAAAGGGAATTGCCAACTTTCACAACGCCTGCGCTGCATACGGGATCAACATTGTTGCCGCCCTTGAGGGAAACGGTGACAGCGAAAAAGATACGACAACAAAGCTGATTATTCAGCTCGCAAGACGCTTTGATCTGAAGATCCGGCTTTATCTGCAGTACACAGACATTGAACGGGTAAAGCCTTTCAGAAAATACATGAAAAACCCCAGAGTCGGCGGATGCGGCGACTGGGAAATGGACGGTGCGACCGGGTCGCATTCCAGCGCCTTTCGAACGCCCTTCCTTGACACGGGCAGGACCGCGCCGTGTTATTTCACCCAGGACGAAACCGATGCCCTTGTAAAAACATTCTCGGACGCCGGTTATCAGATCGCCTCCCACGCCATTGGGGAATGTGCGATCGAACAGCTGCTGAATTCCCTGGACAAGGTCGATAACGGACATTTTCACAGAATAGAGCACTGCGAATTCCACGATGACGCTTCCTTTGACCGGCTGGCAGAGGGCCGTTATGCCATCATGATGCAGCCCGGCTATGCGTGGATCGACAAGCGATATCTCCACACCTATGAGCAGTTCCTGCCGAAGGAAATCTGTGACAGGCTGAAGCTGAAAAAACTGTATGATGCGGGGATCTGCCTCTGCGGCTCGTCGGATTCCCCGTGTCAGGACATGGATCCCTATCAGCAGATGCTCGGTATGGTCCAGTTTTATAACGAGGAAGAATCCATTACCCCCTACGAAGCCATGGTGACATACACGAGGAATCCCGCAAGGGCGCTGGAGGAGGGTGACGAGTTCGGCACACTGGAAGCGGGAAAGGCGGCAGACTTCTTTACCGCCGATCGGGATTTCTTCCGGCTGACGCCGATGGAGGTGGCAGCGTTCAGACCCCTCCTGACCTACTATGGCGGGATACCTTATGTGAAGAAAAAGGGTACGGTAACCGAGCTGATAAAAATGATGCTGAAAAAGCCCCGGCGGATCTGATTCTGAAATCTGATAAAAACATTGAAAATGTTTTCATAGCCGCTTCAGCGGCGTAGATTTCGTATGAGACGGCTTTTGAAGCGTCAACCGCGCTTTGCGCGGCGCTTGGATGCTTCAAAAGGAGGTTCTTCTTTGACAGACTGACAAAAAAAGAAGTATTGCGGCAGGATCGAGGCAAACCTCGAACGTTTTGAGCACAGCTATTCGGCGTTTGAAAACGACTTTCTGTTTCAGGATGCCTGCTGTATGTGTGTCGTGCAGATCGGCGAGCTGGCGGCACAGCTTTCCGAGGAAACAAAGCTTTCCAATGCAGATGTCCCCTGGCGGATCATCAAGGATACCCGCAACTATTACGTTCACGCCTATGGCTCCATTGATGTCCCTTCGGTCTGGGATACGCTGAATCACGATACCTTTTCCTCCAAAGTCATAACCCTGTTCATCAGGTCGAGAATAATTTTGTCATATTCCATATAATTGCCCCTTTCTGCCATTTTCCAAAAGTGCAGCATATTGACAAAATATATGCGCTACGGCAGAGCTTGCGATTAGTTTGCCAAAGGTAAATTTGAATACCTGTCAGAGCACAAAAAATACCCAGCCCGTTCAAAACGGGCTGGGTATTTTTTGTTGGGTATCAAAAGCGTTAACTTAATGACATTGACCATGGGGTCTGTTGATGATCTTATCCAGTATCATTTTGTCACGCGTTTCGATAGAGCAGCACATCCTCTTTCGCAATGATATAGCCATGAGCAAAACGCGAAAAGCGTAGGAATATCAATGGTTTCCGGCCATGGCAAAATCCGAAAATCACTCTTTCAAATTCAAGGGAACTACGCCTTTCCGAAAAGGATATAAAGCGCCAATAAAGGAAACTGGTCAAAGCTCTCGCCGGGATAATCCGTCTGAAAGCGTTTATATTCCTTCAACAAAAACGATACCGAGGACTTCATATTGTGTTCTCCGAACAGCAGGCAGGCAGTCGCCTGCGCATAGGGATTGCGGATGTCATGATATGCAGCAAAAAGTTCCTCGGTATACCGTTTGTCCGCATGAACAAGAATGCGAAATGCAAGCTCTATGAACGCATCCTGTGCCGTCGTCTGATAGCGCCTGATGATAAGCGGAGCAGCATCCTCCATGAGCGACAATGCCTTTTTGCATAGCAGCGGATTTGCCAAAACATCGTGCTTTTTGCGCATATATCGCTCAATATCCTCTCCCGAGGTGAGCGCAGCGACCTCCTGCTTATCCTGTTCTACCCGAACACGTCTCTCATCGGTCATGGATGCGCCTACAATGTCGTTGATTTTGTCATTTAACTCGTCAATCAGCTCCAGTCTGGCACTGTAATCGGCAAACACCGCAGCGGATAATTCCCGCAGTGGGTTCTTTTTGAAAAAGCCCTTCGGCAGTATATTCTCTTCCATCTCTTTCCCCTCCGTAATATAGAAAGCGGCGCCCCGATGCGGTATAATTCAGTTGCAACAAAAACCAAACCGAAAGGGGCTGACCGCTATCTACCGACAGGAAATTATTCAGGATGTTACCCTGTTCACATCCCAAAATGTTGCTGTATTTTATGACAAGCTCTTTCAAATGCTGGACTTTGAGCTGCCTCATGCAGATACCGGACGCAGGGGTTTCCCGAAAG
>JAZRYN010000240.1:0-2933 GCA_045600745.1 Lachnospiraceae bacterium | reverse complement strand
CCTGCAGAACATCTGGTGCGTCGGCATGCTTCTGCCGATCGAAGCCCCGTGGTGGAAGGCCCTGACGATGACGGCCATGATCCTTGCCGTCCTGCTGACGGTCTTCTCCTTTGCTGATTATCTGATCAAGAATAAAAACATCCTCAGGGACGATCGGTAACGAAAAGTCGCTGACAGGACAGGGAGCCGGCATATGAAGTGGCTGAAGAACCTCTATGTGGGAGAAAAAATCAGACAGGATAAGGCGGCCGTGATCCGGATGATCGAACATCCGGTCCTGAAGAGCCGCTTTGCTTTCTGCTGTCTGATTTCGCCCGCGCCGCAGGCGAATGAGAATCTGGAGATCCTTCCGCTCTTCATGCTGAATCAGAAATATTTTCAGACGGAGGATCGCACGATCCTCGGTATCGCCGCGGGCATGGAGGAGGCGGTATCGCTTCTTCTGCCGATCACACAGGCATGCCTCGATGCGGGAGGCGGCGTGCGGGTCAAGGACTATTATCTCGGTCTGCCGGATGACGCTTATACCGACAGAGGGGAGGTGGTATCATAGCGACCATACTATCGGTGCTGCTTACAGCCCTGAAAATTATCGGTATCGCCGTGCTTGCGGTTTTCGCATTTGTGCTGCTGATCCTTTTGATCGTTTTGCTCGTCCCGGTCCGCTATGATGTCAAGGTGCGCTATGCCGGAGAGCTTAAAGCCCGCCTAAATATCGGCTGGCTCCTCCGCGCTGTTTGCCTCAAGCTGGAATGGCTGAACGATCACGGGCTTCTTACCGCAAGGCTCCTCGGGCTGAAAACGGTGAAAAAAAGCCGCCTCGGTGACTGGGGGCCGCAGCCGGAGAAGGATCCGGTAAAAGCAAGACCGCAGGCCCCGGAGAGCGCCCCGGACGATGCGGACAAGCCCCGGGAAACGGAGAAGAAGGCAGACGCAGGCGACACGTCAGTCCCCAGGAAGGCGAAGGACGAAGCCGGTAAGGCACAGGAAGAAAAGACCGTAAGGCCGGCATCAGATACTTCCGAAAAGCGGGACGAAAAAGAGCAGAAGGAAGAGGAAGACCGGAAGGGTCTTGCGGAGCTTGACCGAAAAACGGCTGAGCTTGCGGAAAAGCTGGACGAATACAGAGGCTATCTGTATGATGAACGGAACAGGAAAACGCTCAGGCTGATCAAAAAACAGCTGAGGCGCATCGGAAAGCATCTGAAACCGACCTTCTTTCTTGCGGAGGGAGAGCTTGGCTTTGACGATCCCGCACAGACCGGAAAGATCATGGGACTGATCTACAGCCTGTATCCCCTTTACCGCGATCATATCAGGATCGAGGGCAATTACCGGGAGCCGGTCATGAAGATTCGGGCGGAAGTCAAAGGCCGTCTGAGGCTCGGCGTCTTTGTGGGCGCAGGCCTGCGGCTGCTCCTTGACAGAAACCTGTGGAGATGGGGCAAAAAGCTGATGCGAAAGGACAAGGAGACGAAGACGGTGGAGGATGACGCCTTCGCCGGGACGGACAGGGAACATAAGGCTGCTTGAGCGGCCGGACTAAAGGAGAGTATCATGGCAGACAACACAAAATTCGGCAGCTCGATGCAGCAGATGTTTGAGGGAATGGACAAGGCGATCGGCACCAAAACGGTGATGGGAGAAGCCGTGGACCTTGGCGGAGGCAGATATGTGATCCCCCTTGCCGATGTTTCCTTCGGCATGGGCGCCGGTGCGAGCGTCAACGAAAAATACAGCAGCAACGGAGGAGGCGGCGGCGTCAGCGCAAAAATGACCCCTCACGCCGTACTGCTGATCGAGAACGGCACGGCGCGTATCATCAACGTCCAGGAGGAAAACAAGGCTATCCATTTCCTGGAATCCGTTCCGGACCTGGTCAACCGTTTTGCTTCGTTCCTGAACAAGGAACCGAAGACCAAGACGGAGACCGAGGCGGATTTTGACAAAATGGAGCTGTGATCGGGCGACGTCCGGGTATTTTTTCAAAAAAAGCCCGCCGCGCTGCATAAAAACCGAAAAAAGGGCTTGCATTTTTCTCGGCTCTTTGCTATATTTTCAATGTTGCGGCTTAGGCCGTATGACAAGAGTAAGGAGGTGCGGTTATGGCAAAATGCGCTATTTGCGGAAAAGGCGTTCACTTTGGCAACAA
Organism: Lachnospiraceae bacterium; assembly: GCA_045600745.1. Classification (GTDB taxonomy): domain Bacteria; phylum Bacillota; class Clostridia; order Lachnospirales; family Lachnospiraceae; genus UBA6987. The sequence continues at coordinate 781 of JAZRYN010000240.1, read as the reverse complement.
TGTCAGCCATTCGCATAGAAGATCCAATCACATTTGGAAATCCAACATCAAATCCGTTCGGGTCAAAGTTGGAGAAGGCACACAGAAGATGTATGTTTGCACTTCCTGCCTGAAGTCCGGCAAAGTGGAAAGAGCATAACTGATTCTTGTACACAGACAGCCCAGGGGCTTACGGCTCCCGGGCTGTTCGTATATTATGTCATAAGAAAGGAACAAAACTATGGATTGGAAAGCAATCGGAAGCGCGATCATGCAATGGGTCATGAACACGGGAATCAAGATCATAATCGCCCTGGTTATTTTAATCGTCGCCTTTAAGATCATCAACAGCCTTTGCGGCAAGCTGAAAGCCAAAAACGACAGATCGGGCAAGCTTGACCCGACGTTGATCACGGCGCTGCTTAATGCGGCAAAGGTACTGGCCAAGATCCTGGTCGTGATCGCGCTGATCGGGTATCTGGGAATCGACACGACCGGACTGTCTGCCCTCATTGCCTCCCTTGGCGTTGCCGTAGGTCTGGCCGTAAACGGGACCTTAAGCAACCTTGCCGGCGGTGTTCTGCTGTTGATCACCCGTCCGTTCAAGAACGGTGATTACATCGAGGTCGGCGGCTTCAGCGGCACGGTAGAGGAGTTAAAGGTCGTCAGCACCAAGCTGATCACGGTCGATAACAAGGTCATCTATGTGCCGAACGGAACGGTGTCCACAAGTGCGATCACGAATTACACCGCGCTTGAGCTGCGCCGCTGCGATCTGAACTTTAATGTGGCGGCCGATACC
>JAZRYN010000239.1:0-2060 GCA_045600745.1 Lachnospiraceae bacterium | reverse complement strand
ACGCTCGACATTTTCGTAAGGGATCCATTTTGTATCGAAGCCGACCCAGGCGAAGATCCCCTTGGAAAAGCGCTCCACCTCGGACAGCGAGCAGATGGCGTCGACCATTTTGCGGCTCATCATGCGGAAGTCCACGGCATTCTGCGGGAGGGTAATATCGGTCATGGAATTGCTGAACTTATAGAAAAGCCCGGAAAAAAAGCTGCGAAGCCCTTTTTCGCCGGTACGGCTTGCCCGGCAGGCAGCGGCGCATTCGTAACCTTCTCCGACTGCGGCGACGAACTGCGGGATGAGCGCCGGCGGGTGCTGAAGATCGGCATCCATGATGATCACATAATCGCCGCGGCTGCAGCGCAGTCCGGCATACATGCCGGCCTCCTTGCCGAAGTTCCGGGAGAAGGAAATGTAGTGTACGCGGGGATTTTCCGCAGAAAGCCTGCGTATCACGGAGAGCGTGCCGTCGCGGCTTCCGTCATTGATGAAAATATAGGAAAATTCGCAGCCGTCTATCCGGCTGACGACCTTTTCGGTCTCCCGAAAAAAAAGGTCCAGCCCGTCAGCCTCATTATAGCAGGGAACAATGATATCAACTGTTTTCATAAAGCACCTGATTTCAAGTCTTTATCATAAATACCGTTCAGAACGGGAAAACGTCCGGCTGAACGAAAATATTCCCAAATATTATACGGTATGAGAGGGAAAAAGTAAACCTAAACGTTCCCGCCGCCTTCGTTATCCGGCGGGGCAGACCCTTTTTCTTCTTCATCGTTTTCCCGGAACATCGGGAAGAGCTTTAGCAGCATCATGAAGGCATAAAGCATGATCGGGACGGCAATCGTAGCGCCGAGCGCAGCACGGAAAAGCACGGTGGCTTCGTGCTTTCCGACAAGGGCAAGCACAAAACAGGCCACATACATGGAGAGAAGCAGAACGACTCCGATGACAGCCAGGATCCTCTTGGCTTTTTTCATGATTTCTCCTCAAACTTTCTCCCGGAAAAAGGGCGGCGTTCATTGACGAAAAGTCATGTCTGCATTATAATGAATCACGATCATCATGTCAATTGAAAGAGGCAGGGACATAAACCACCATGACAGATAACAGCAAGATGAGAGGAGAGCTTCTTGTCGTATCCGGATACTCCGGCGTCGGAAAGGGGACCGTGATCGCGGAACTGATGAAGCGGCATCCCGAATACGTCTTTTCCGTATCGGCGACCACCCGGGCGGCAAGGCCGGGAGAAGTTGACGGCCGGGAATATTTTTTCCTGACCAAGGAGATCTTTGATAAGTGGCTTGAGGAAGGCCGCTTTCTGGAACACACAAGCTATCTGGACCGCTGCTACGGAACGCCGAGGGATTATGTGGAGAAAAAGCGAGCCGAAGGCTGCCATGTGATCCTGGATATCGAAGTCGAGGGCGCCCTGAATGTCAAAAGAGCCTGTCCGGAGGCAAAGCTCCTTTATCTTATCCCGCCGACGGCGGGAACGCTGATCGACCGTCTGACCGGCCGGGGCACCGAGACCGAAGAGCAGATCCGGGGACGGCTGAGCAGAGCCGTGCAGGAGACCGCGGTCATTCCGAATTACGACTATGTCGTCGTGAATGATGAGGTACAGAAAACGGCCGAGGAGATCCACGCTCTGGTGACGGAAACTTCCGGCCCCCGCATTTCGCGCGGCGACGGCATTGCGCTTGCCGGCAGGATCCGCACGGAACTTTCCGCCTACTTGAAAAATACCGATAACGATGATAATATAAAAAGAAATGCTAATACAGATGAGGAGATTTCCATGATTCATCCTTCTTATTCCGAACTGATGACAAAGATCAATGCAAACGGCACGGCGGAAGACCCTGTCGTGAAGAGCCGCTATTCCATCGTGATGGGGACGGCGAAACGCGCCCGTCAAATGGTGGACAACGGATATATGGAACAGGAGGATCACTCCCGCAAGCCGCTTTCGATCGCGGTCGAGGAGCTTGACGAGGGGCGCATCCGCATCCTGAGCGAGGCGGAATACCAGACGCTTCGGGAGCAGAAAGAGGCAGAGAAGGCTG
>JAZRYN010000238.1:0-2978 GCA_045600745.1 Lachnospiraceae bacterium | reverse complement strand
CCTCCAGCTGCTTATCCGGATTCCAGTCATTATAAGCAAAGCTCCACAGGGTAACGTGGTACCCCATCTTCTGCGCCAGATACAGATCGCGCTCCGATATTCCGCCTTCCGGAGGACGGTAATAGGACAGCGGATAGGAATAGCCGAGTGCTTCATCGATCTTTCTCTGCTGAGTATTCAGCTGGGAAATAAACTCTTCGTCGCTGAGCGTCGGCATCTGCGGATGCGTATACGTATGGCTGCCGAGAAGATGTCCCTCCTCAACGATTCGGCGAAGCGACTGGGCGCAATCCTGTTTCACGCTTTCTCCGTCCCGGTTGAGATTATTCAGGATGTAGTCTCCGGGAATCATGAAGATCGCCTTGACATTTTTTTCCTTCAGGGTATCAAGAATTTTGTTGACGTCGGCAGGCGAAGTCGTTCCGCCGCAGTCAAAGGTCAGATAACAGACCTTCTGGTCTTCGTTTTTATGATAGATCGCCTCATATTTTTTGAGCATGCTGATCAGCTCCGGCTCACGGTCCCATTCGCACTTGACGGTTCCCGTTGAAAGGTCACGAACGAATTTTCCGCCGTACCAGCCGCCCTCCGAGAGGGCTTCTCTGCCGATGCCGTCCGGTACGGGAAGAAGCTCGGATGCCGCTTTTGTGGGCGTAAAGGCCTCACTATGCTCTGACTGCCCGGAAGGAGTCTCCTCCTCCTTCGTTCCCGGCTCCTCTTCTGCCGAAGAGCCTTCTGAGGGCGACGGAGCCGTATCGCACTCCGTCGTATCCGCCGTACCCGTGACATCCGGAAGCTCGGACGGGACAGTTACAGCAGGCGTCGTCTCCTTATCTCTTGCCGTCTCATATTGATTCAGGATATAACGGACGGTCAGCCCGAGCGCGATACCGAGAGCAAGAATGAGCGGCACCAGGATCAGGAGCCAAAGCGCGCTCCGGTTTTTTTTGACCTTTTTCCGGCTGTGATTGGATGTACGAAAGCTTTTATTATTGTCTGTCATGGCAGCCTCTTTCTTTGTTATAGGAGAAATTATAGTACGCTTTTCAAAAAATGCGAAGCCTCTTCTCAGGCTTCTTCCACAATATTGGTCAGCCAGACGCCTTTTTTCACAAAATAGGTCCCCATAGCCACCTTAATGATCTGAAGCGCCTGAATGATCACATAAAAGGGAACGATCGGAATGCCGGTATAGCGGCTGATATAGTAGGCAGCGGGCAGCTGGAATATCCAGACGTAGCCGCAGTCCGTCAGCATGGTGATCAGCGTTTTTCCGCCTGCCCGAACGATAAAATAGGTCGCGTTGCAATAGGCAAGCATCGGCATGACTGCACCAAAGACGATGATAATGTCGCTTGCCAGCCTGCGCACCTCATCCGTTGTATTATAGATCTGCGGAATGACGCCGGAAAGCAGCGCAAATGCCGCGCCGACGGTGATGCCGATAAATGTTGAGAGAACGCAGAGCTTTTTGGAATCCGCCCTTGCCTGCTCGAGCCTGCCTGCGCCGAGCTCCTGCCCGATCACGATTCCGATAGCCGAGCCGCAGGAGGTAAAGGCCACGCAGAAAAGGTCATAAAAGGTATAGACGATATTCTGCGCCGAAACCACATTAAGCCCGCGCAGGGAATAGCACTGATCCACGAGCGCCAGTCCCGCCGACCAGAGCGTTTCATTCAGCATCAGCGGAAGGCCCTTTAACGTGATGCGCCCCATTAATGAAGCCGGTACTCTGAAGCTGCGGAAAGCACCGCGGAAGAAGGCTGCCTTTTTCGGGTTGGCAAGGCACCAGATCAGATTGATGGCAAGCTCCACGATACGGCTGATCACCGTGGCAATGGCAGCACCGGCCACACCGAGCTTCGGAGCCCCGAAGTTTCCGAAGATCAGGACGTAGTTCAGGCAGAGATTGACCAGTACCGCAGCGATCCCCGCCGCCATAGGCGGCGTCACCTGATTAGTCTCTCTCAGCGTTGAAGCAAAGCTTTGACATAGCGCCATCGGGATCATTTCCAGGATGACCACGTTCAAATATTGCTTCGCAAAGCCGAAGGTCGCTTCCGCCTCACCCGCACCGGCTTCGCCTTTCAGATACATGCCGATCAGGGCGTCCTGCTTCCAAATGAGCAGCGCCGTAAAGATCACGGCAAGCAGAACGGTCAGCATGATCTTGAAGCGGAAGGTGTTCCGCACGCCCTCCGTATTGCCATTTCCGTGAAACTGTGCCCCGAAGATGCCGGCGCCGCTGACCGCGCCGAACATACAGAGCATATAAATAAAGACAAACTGGTTGGCGACGGAAACGCCGGTCATTTCAGCCGTTCCCAGACGGCCGACCATGATGTTGTCCAGCATATTGACAAAGCTGGTAAAGGCGCCCTGGATCATGATCGGGATCATGACCGCAAAGACATGCCGGTAAAATTCCTTATCGCCGAAATACTCCTGCTTCTTCACTCCGTAACTATTTCACAGCAGCCTCAGAAGCTCGCTGTATCCTTCCTTTTCATGATATCGCGGACAGCTCCGGCAAGATAGATCGAGCCAAACACGCAGATGCAGCCGTTTGCTCCCGCTCTCTCAAGTGCGATACGAACGGCTTCCTCTTCCCCATCGGCCTCCTCCGCCTTGACGCCGAGCTTGTTCTGAATATAGGAGGCAAGCTCGCCTGCCCGTACGGTTTTCGGATCATCGGTCGCAACGGCAATATACCGTTCGGCAAGAGCTCTTGTCTTCTCCAGCATATCCTGCCATGGTCTGTCTGCCAGCAGGGTAAGGACAAAAATAAACTTTTTCCCCGGGAAAAATGTCCGCAGTGCTTCACATAAGGCAGGGACCGCCCCTGCATTATGCGCGCCGTCGATCAGAAGGAGCGGATCGTTCTGCAGGATCTCGAAGCGGCCCGGCCAGCTGATGTTTTCAAGAGCCCTCAGCAGCGCCTCCTCCGGAATGCCGAAGCCTCGCGCCTTAAGCCGGTC
>JAZRYN010000237.1:0-10865 GCA_045600745.1 Lachnospiraceae bacterium | reverse complement strand
AGACCTCAGAAATAAGTTGCTGATTGCCTTGATGCTTGATTCCGGTATGCGCAGGGATGAGATATGCAAACTGAAAAAGTCTGATATTGATTTTGACAGGCATATTATTATCGCCAACGGTAAAGGTAATAAGCAGCGCAGAGTTCATTTCGGAGACGTTGTTGGTAAAATGATTCGGGATTATCTCTTGAAATGCCCTTACGCCTCAAATACGCTCTTTTGCAGCCTCTATAATGTCGCTCTAACCGGTGATGCGATAAGTCACGTTTTTTACAAGATTCAGCAAAAAACAGGAATCAAGGTTTCTCCGCACAGATGCAGGCATAATTTTGCCACGAACTACTGCCTTGACATTCGTGCTTTAGATAAAGAGGTTGACCCGAACAAGCTGCAGGCACTTATGGGACATGAGGATATCGTTACCACAAAACGCTATATCCATGACGCCCTTGAAATAACTGCTGCGGATTCCTGCCCCAGTCATTTAGATATTATCGCAAGCAAAAAGACGGTCTTTTGACCGCCTTTATTTGTCCGTCTGAGCGATAGGGGATTTGAACCCCTGACAACTTGATTAAAAGTCAAGTGCTCTACCGACTGAGCTAATCGCCCGTTATGTCTCAGGCCAAGCCTTTGCTGTGTCCGAGACCAGCTGGGCTAGTTGGATTCGGACCAACGAATGCAGGAGTCAAAGTCCTGTGCCTTACCGCTTGGCTATAGCCCAAGGAGGGTGGGTTGTGGGGCTCGAACCCACGACCTTCAGAACCACAATCTGACGCGCTGCCAACTGTGCTAAACCCACCATGCGGTTCATGCAGGCGCTGCAGGTAAGCGGGTGATGGGAATCGAACCCACGTGTCCAGCTTGGAAGGCTGGTGTTCTACCATTGAACTACACCCGCGCGTCCTCAAACAGCGCATTCGTGATTGTACAATAAAAGCCCGGTACTGTCAACAGATTTTTCTAAAAAATGTGTTGACATTCGGAAAAGATTATTGTATATTACACCTTGCGCGGCGGAAAAGCGCCGATGCCCATGCTGCTGTAGCTCAGTTGGTAGAGCGCATCCTTGGTAAGGATGAGGTCACCGGTTCAAATCCGGTCAGCAGCTTTTTGCGTGCAAGCCTTGAAATGCAAGGATTTCAGGGCTTTTTTGTTTGGCGGAAATGCTCAGTCAAAAAGGCAGCCGCGGGGCGGGGCCGCGAAAGCGCAAGGTCCAAAAATCGCTATGCCGCGAAAGCCGCCGGAAAACACGAAGACCTCGCGGGAAGCTCCTTATCCCCGCGCAAAAAGCGGGATCCTTCCGGCGCATTCTGTGCTATAATGAGCAAAACTGACGAAAAAGAGAGGCGCACTATGCTGAACTATAAACTGACGGTCCGCTATGACGGCAGCCGCTACAGCGGATGGGAGCGACAGCCGGGACGCGATACGATTCAGGGAAAGCTCGAGGCTGTCCTTACGGAAATGACCGGTATGCCTGCCGAAGTGATCGGCGCCGGACGGACTGACGCCGGGGTTCATGCGGCGGCCATGGTCGCGAATGCCCACCTTCAAACGGCGCTCGCCCCGGACGCCATCATGGCCTATCTGAACCGCTACCTTCCGGATGATATCGCGGTGGATGAGGTGAAGGTGGCGGCAGACGGCTTTCATGCGCGGTACAAGGCTGCGGGAAAGCTGTATACCTATACCTGCTTTGTCGGAGAAAAAAAGCCGGTATTTGACCGGAAATATCTGACCGTCCTGGATTTCGAGCCGGATATCAGCCGCATGAAAAGGGCTGCCGCCTTCCTGACCGGCGAGCATGATTTCCGGAGCTTCTGTACCAATCCGAAAATGAAAAAGTCCACCGTAAGAACGGTAGACTCGATAGAAATCGTCCGTAAAGGCGACCGGATCTATTTCCGCATACACGGAAACGGTTTTCTGCAGAATATGGTCCGCGTGATCGTCGGAACACTGCTTGAAGTCGGAAAGGGCGTCCGGGAGCCGGAGGATATTCCGGAGATCCTGAACGCCCTTGACCGTACGAGGGCGGGCTATACCGCTCCGGCACGGGGATTGTGTCTGACAAAGGTCGATTATTAAAGACCTGCCTCCGGCGCCGAAGCCTCCGGAAGTTCCTGCTCCGGCACGATTTCTGCCGTTTCCGTTTCCTCCGGGAGCACCTCTGCGCCCAGCCAGTGGATGTCCGCCGGATCCTTCAGGAAATAGCAGCTGTATTCGTCATAGAAATCCGGATCGATCGTCAGATTGTAGGAATAATCGTACATCGGGGACTCGAGCTTGGTGGAAAAGACAAAGCCGCAATACGTCGGCGTCCCGCTGTAGTTGCCGAAAATCGCGTTCTGATACAGTTCCTCCTGCAAGGTCTCGATCGAGCCGAGCGCCGCAAAAAGCTCAAAGCCGGTCTCGGCAAAGCTCTTATCTTCTTCCAGATATTTTTCGAAGAACTCACCGAATTCGCCGGACTCGGCGCCGAACCAGTTGATCACGAGCGGCATATAGCAATAATCGCCGACTCTGGTCACGCTGTACTGACCGCCGGTAGAGGCATAGTCCAGATCAGCATTATCGATGATCTCCACAGGGATCCTCTTGTAGCGGACGCCGCTTTCGTACGGCTTTCCCTCGCTGTCATAGACCCAGCCGCCCTCTTCCAGTTCGCGGACTGCTTCCTTTACGGAAGGCGTGTAGGCGTTCAGCTTCATGCCCTGCTCCAGCGCTTTTTTGTACATCCATGTCACTTAGTAGTACGGTCCGTCTACTGCCGTGCCGTGCTCGCCCGTATAATCCGATGCGACGGCGGCGCGGTCGATCAGATAGGCGATCGCCCTTCTGACCTCGGGGAACTGCGCCGGGCCGTAATCGCAGCGAAAGCCCAGCTTTCCGTAGCCTGCCCGGACATAAGACGTTGATTCGACACTGGCACTGCGGTTTTCGATTCTTTGTGCTTCGGAGATCGACTCTGCCCCGGAGATCCCGTTAACGACGTCCAGACTGCCGTTAGACAGCTCGATCATTTCCCTCTCCGCATCCAGCAGACGGTAAACGATCTTGCCGATCTCCGGCTGCTTTCCTTCGTAATTGCCCTTGAAGAAAACATTCTTCATCAGGACGACCTCTCCGCTGCTCTCATCATAAGAATTGACAAAATACGGGCCGGAATAAGGGTATTTCGCGTAGGCGTCGCCGGAGGTATCGGTTGCCGCGTGCTTGATCTGCTCGGCGATCGTATAGCTGCCGTCGTCATTTTTCGCATAGAATTCGTCCGTCAGATAGCAGCCGTCGCCGTCATCCTTTATTTCGGCGTCCCCCAGCCACATTTCCGCATAGTACGGCTGAAGGGAAATCATCGCGATATCATAGAATGAGGGAACATATTCCTTTCTCACGGTCAGGGAGAAGGTGTACTCGTCAAGAAGCCGTATCCCGCTGAAGGTCTTGCTGCCGGTCTCACTCTCCGGTCCGGTATAGGCAAGGTACTCATCCCAACCGGAATAAATAGTCCCGGAATTCTGACGTCCGGATGCCGCCTCCGAAACCGGGCTGAAGAAAGCCATCGGGAAGGCAAGATAATCCTTTGCCGTGATCTTGCTGCCGTCCGAGAACTTTAAGTCATCCCAGAGGGTGATCGTATAGGTCACGGAGCCGTCTTCGTTCCGTGTCTCGTCATGGGACTTCACGACCGTGTCGTTCCAGGTGTAGCCGGCATTTTTGGTGCGGGAGACCGTCTCAAGACCGTTCAGCAGCTGACTGACTTCATTGTCAGCCGGATTGGTCGCCGCATTGCCGAAGCCGGCATAGCGGAAACGGCCGGATGTCTGCACGGCATTGCCCATTTTGAGGCTTCCGTCCTCGGCGCCCCACTCGATCAGCGCATCCAGCACCGACCAGCTGGCACTGACCGGATTCTCTTCGACGCCGGTCAGATTCGTATTGTAGAAGCAGTAATACTCATTGGTGTAGAGCGGGATCTCGGGAAGCAAATAGTTCCAGCGGTTCACATAGAGCCGCCACCATGCCGCATAAACGTCTTCTCTGGTCGTGTAAGCTCCCGCAGGTTCCGTGTTGTAGACCATGGCCATGGAGAGAAAATCAAGGCCGAGCAGATACTTCTTTCCGTCTTTTTCCAGATAGGCAGACCCGGTTTCCGGATCCTCGATGACGTCCGCAATAGTGACGTCGCGGCCGAAGGCTTCATACAGGGACTCATAGTCCGTCCCGTAAGTATAGTGATCAAGGATCATCGAGGCAAATTCACCGCCCCGGTAAACGTCAAGAGGATCCGGCTGCCTTTCCGTCGTTTCCTCGGTAGTGTCCTCCTGCGTCGTCGTGATCTCTTCGGTAGTCGTCACTTTCTCCGCGGTCGTATTTTCTTCTGTTGACACTGCCGGTGTAGAGCCGCATGCCGCAAGCTGCAGCATAAGCAGGGCCGAAAGCATCAGCGCAATGAATTTCTTCATGGCTTCTCCTTTATTATTTGAGTGTAAAAGTTATCTCATCGCCGGAAAACAGCTCTGTGATCGTAAATCCGCTGCCGCGCGTGCAGACGGTCGTTTTTTCGCACCAGACCGCGCTGCCGCTCAGCTTAGTTTCATCAAATCGCTCTGCCGTGAACAGGTCCTGATTATCCAGAACGAGCTCCGTGCAGCTTTCGTCTTCAGAAAGGCACAGCAGCTCCGGCAGACAGGTTTTGTTCATGCCGTCCTTGTCTATCCAATCCGTCACCATCGAGCCGTCCGCGTAAATGTAGCCGCCCACGCCCTGAGCGGTCGGATAGTTCCGGAAGCAGACAAGGCTCATGGGCGCCGTATAGCGCAGTGAGGCAGCCGGATAAAGCTCGCTTCCCTGGAGGGAATAAACCGGCGAATCAAACGATTCGCCGCTGCACAGGCTTCTGGCATAGCCGTCCCTGCTGGTGATCAGGGCGCCGTTTAAGTTCTGCCCGGCCAGCCGTTCCGCCAGATAGTCGGTGATCAGCGCATTTTTTAAGCGCCCGAAATCAAGGGCTGTCGGGATCCCCGAGCGCTTGAGGAGCGATGCGTAGTCCGCTCCCACCTCGAGGCGGACACGGTTATAGCCGAAGAGCTTAAGCTCGATCTGATCAGGGTCCGCGGCAAGAGCGGCAAGCTCTTTGGAAAAGGCGTTCAGCTCCGGATCACGGTTCGGGTCGGCATCCTGAGCCTCGGCGTCCGACTCGCATTCATAGATGATGCGGTACTGCCAGTACAGGGGGCCGAGATACATCCGTCTGTCACCAGCCTTTTCGATCTCGGCAAGTATCTTATAAAGCACGGGATCGATCTCGACCGTTTCGCCCGGGTGGTGATTGATCCTGGCCAGATTGCCGACCCCGTCGAACTCAAGGTCCGGATGAAAAAGCTGATACGCCTTGACTACCGCATCGGTATATAACGCGGTCACGGCACGGAATTCATTGGTGGGGTCTTCCTCGCCGAGCTTGTAGAGCAGAGTAAATTCGTCCGCGCAGTTTGCCTCTTTTGTCGTTGCCGTAACTGTCTGCCAGCCCGCTCCTGCGGTGCGGCGGTTTTTTATGGCAAAGAAAAATGCGGCACCGGCGATCGCCAGAAGAACTGCGACCAGCACAAGCCTTCCGGTTTTGTGCTGGTCACTTATTTCAATGGTACCTACCGGACGCGGCTGAAAAGGTTTTCTTTCTTTCGCCGACATCTTGAATATCCCGTTCTTTTAAGCAAATCTTGCTACCATCAGGAATATCAGGAACAAGAGAATGATAACGGCGATCAGGATCAGCATGATCTTGGCGCCCTTCATGCACATCTTGTAATTCCGGATATAGTTCTTCCTGCGGAAAATTCCGGCCGCAATAAGTCCGAGGATCGGAAGCAGGAAGGACAAAATACCGTACCAGATGCTGCCGGTGTCGCCCACCGGAGCCTTCATGATCTCATCGATCCCGGCCTGCAGGGCTTTTTCTTCCTTCGCGCGGGCTTCTTCATTCTCCTTGTCGATCTCCTCCTTCGTCATGGCGCCATCCATGCCGAGGATCGTGATGGGCTTTAACGGGACATTTTTCTCCCGGATCGCCTTATACTCTTCGATCTCCTTGCTGTTGCCGTAGACGAAGTGCTTGTTGCCGATATCGACCATTTGAGGCTTTTCTTCACGGTAATCATGGACCGAAGGGTCATAGGTGAAGAGGATCTTGTTCTTCTCGAGCTTCGGATCGGGGATCGGGATAGCGGAGATCAGGCTTCTTGTGTAGGGATGCAGCGGGTAATTGAACAGCTCCTCTGCCTCTGCGATCTCCACGATATCGCCCTTGTAAATGACGGCGATCCGGTCGGAAATGAAACGCACCACCGACAGATCGTGAGCAATAAACAGGTACGTGACTTCGCGTTCCCGCTGGAACTTCTTCATCAGGTTCAGCACCTGAGCACGGATCGAAACGTCCAGAGCGGAAATCGGTTCGTCGGCGATAACGAACTCAGGCTCCATGACCATGGCACGGGCGACCCCGATACGCTGGCGCTGGCCGCCGGAAAACTCGTGCGGATAGCGGGTCAGATGCTCAGGCAGCAGACCGACCTCCTCCACGATCTTTTCGACCTTCTGCACGCGGTCGGCCTCATTTTCATACAGGTGGAAGTTGTAAAGACCTTCCGAAATGATGTAATCGACCGTTGCTCGTTCGTTAAGGGAAGCCGCGGGATCCTGGAAGATCATCTGGACGTTGCGGATGACCTCGCGGTCCAGACTGTGCGGGATCTTGCCCGAGATCCGGACGCCCTTATAGTCGATCTCACCGGCAGCACAGGGGTTTACGCGGATGACCGCGCGGCCGATCGTGGTCTTGCCGGAGCCGGATTCGCCGACCAGAGAGAAGGTCTCTCCCTTATAAATATCAAAGCTCGCATTCTTAACGGCATGAACGGCGTCTTCGCCCTTGCCGAAGGTGATATCGACATTTTTTACCGAAAGGATGATCTCTCTGCCGTTTTCATCAATAGGACCGTGTTCCGGCAGATGGGCCGCGGTTTCTGTCATTTTGTCAGACATATCTGCAGTCCTCCTTTCAAATATTGAAGGCCGAGATCAGTTTTTCATGGATATCATGAATAATCTCGGGCTTTTCGACATGACCCGCACGGGGATCCAGCAGCCAGGTCTTGGCATAGTGGGTATCCGTGACCTTGAACATGGGCGGAGCCTCAAGGGTATCGATCTTCAGGCAGTACTGGTTGCGCGGAGCAAAAGGATCGCCCACGATCTTGTTGTACAGCGAGGGCGGCGTTCCCGTAATGGAAAACAGCTCGGTGTCTCTCTGTGCCAGCTGAGGCAGAGAGGACAGAAGCGCCCAGGTGTACGGATGGCGGGGATCGTAGAAGACTTCCTCCACGGTGCCGAGCTCGATCAGCTCACCGGCATACAGCACGGCAACACGGTCAGCCACATTGGCGACAACGCCGAGGTCGTGGGTAATAAAGACCGTGGTGAAGCCGAGATCCTTCTGCAGCGATTTTAACAGTCTGAGGATCTGCGCCTGAATGGTCACATCCAGAGCCGTCGTCGGCTCATCGCAGATCAGGATCTTCGGCTGGCAGGACAGCGCGATCGCAATAACGATACGCTGGCGCATGCCGCCGGAATACTGGAAGGGATAGTCATCAAAGCGCTTTTCCGGATTCGGAATACCGACCTTATACATCAGCTCTAACGCCTTGGCTCTCGCCTCGGATTCCGAGCAGCCCTGATGCTTCATGATGACGGATGTGATCTGCTTGCCGATGGTGATGATCGGGTTAAGAGACGTCATCGGGTCCTGGAAGACCGTCGCAATACGCTTGCCGCGGATCTGCAGCCAGTCGTTCGGATAATTGATATTCGCCAGGTTGATCACACAGGTGCCGTGAAGGTTATCTTCGGTCTCATCCAGATAGCTCACGCGGAAGGCGACGGTGTTGAAAACGTTGTTCAGCTGATCCTCATCGGTGAGGTCGACCCCCATCTGCATAGCCTTCCTGATCGACTTCGTCAGGCTGTTCGCCGCCTTCTGTCTCTGGTACGCATTATAGCGGCCGACGGAGAGCGCGACCTCCTTTGCCAGGATAAGATTGCGCTGCTTTTTCTCCTCGGAGATCTCTCCGGAGGTCTCCTTCTGATAGCGGGCCTTTAACTCGGCCTTTTCCTTCTCGTAAGCCTGCTGCCATGCCTTATCGCCGGCAGCATCGGCCTTATGCTTCTTGATCCGGGCCTGTCTCTCCGCTTCTGTCTGCTTGATCTTCTTTTCGAATTCGTCGATCTGGTCGCTCAGCTTGCGGATCTCGTCCTTGTCGGTCTTGTGGTCAAGCGTCTGTCTCTGGTTGAAGAGCTCCGTCTTCTGATAATTTAGTTCCTTGATCCGGTCGGTAAACGACTGGTCTTCCTCATCGGAAAGGGTAAGACGGGCCTTCTTCTCGGCCTCCAGTTCAAGCAGTCTCTTGTAGGTCGCGGCGCCGGGTTCGAGACGCGAATACTGATTTAACCGGTTTTCGATACGGGAGATCATGGCCTTGATGCCGGGCGTTAGCTTGACATTTGTCTCCTTCAGCTCATCATCGGTAAAGATGATGCTGCCGTTCGAAATGAAGCCGTTCGAGTCCAGCATGCCGGCAAAGGTCTTGGTAAAGACCGATTTGCCCGAGCCGGATTCGCCCACGATCGCAATCGATTCATGTTCATAAATATCCAGTGAGATCCCGCGGATAGCGGTCAGGATGCGGCCTCTGACCCGGAACTTCACCTGCAGGTCCTTGACGGACAATAATACTTTTTTCTCTTCCATCTCGCTCCTCACATATGGGTTCTCGGGTCGGAGGCATCGCCGAGGTTCTGACCGGCCACGTACAGGGCGATGGTCACGATAGCGGAGACGATGACTGGACTCCAGAATTCAAAGCCCCAGCCGGGGGTAAGCATAGAGCTCTGTGCCTGCCCGATCAAACGGCCGAGTGACATGTCCGAAATGCCCATGCCGATGAAGGCAAGGAACACTTCGTAGGAAACATAAGAAGGAATCTCGATGGCAAGCTGCGTCACGATCAGGGAGGTCATGAACGGCAGGATGTTCTTGGTCGCGATCCGGGTGATCGGCGTGCCGAGGCAGCGGGAGGCCAGATTGTACTCACGGTCGCGGATAATGATGACCTGCGTCCGGAAGAAGTAGGCGATGAACAGCCAGCCTGTCACACACAAAGCAAGGACCATGGTCCAGAAGCTCGGTGAAAGCACTAACACCAGGACAGAAATGAGCAGGGTGTAGGGCACGTTGCCGATGGTGTTGACCACCTCGGTCATGATAAGGTCCATTTTCTTGGAAAAGCCCCAGATAGCGCCGAGCAGCACACCGATCGTCATGTTGATGGCTGCGCAGACAAAAGCCAGGGAAAGGGAGATACGGGCGCCGAACCATACCGCATCAAAGGTAGGCTCGCCGGAGGCTCCGGTTCCCAGGATATTGCTCAGCTTGAAGCCGAACTTTTTGATCGCCTGTGCCGGACGAAGATGCTTTGCCGCAGCATCCGCCAGGTTGGCAAAGGGGTTATAATCGACCGTGGCAGGATAAACGTAAGCAAGGATCAGCACCACGAACAGGATGCAGAGGATCACAATGTTCATTTTTTTCCGGAAAAACACCCGGAACACGCTTCTCCAGTAGGAATAGCGCGGCGCTGTGATCTTTTCGGATTCCAGAGCGCTGTGGCTGACGGGCGCAAAGAGTTCTTCATCACTCAGACCGTACTGGTCCAGATCAATCATTTTCTGTTCCACAGTACTTACCTCGCTTTCGCCGTAAAGCTGATACGCGGATCGACCGTTGCCATCAGCACGTCACCGAGGATCAGGCTGGCCACGGACAGGATCGCGTAGAACAGGGTCACACCGACAATGACGCCGTTATCATAGGCATCGATGGCGTTGATCAACAGGCCGCCGATACCGGGAACCACGTAAACGCGCTCTGTAATGAAGGCACCGGTCAGGGCGCCCAGAACGCTTCCGGGGATTCCGTGAATGATCGGGATCGCGGCATTTTTCAGAATATGCTTGGAGAAGATCTCATGCTCGCTGAGGCCTTCGGAGCGGGCGAACTTGACATAATCGGAATTCATCTGGTCGATCATGTAGCGGCGCAGCCAGCGCATCAGGCTGCCGATGGACGGCAGGGCGAGCGAAATTATAGGCAGAGCAAACATCAGTTTGTTCGTAGAGTCCATTTCAAAGGTTGTCGGCAGACCGACCATATTGCCGAGTGCCTTAAAGATAAGAATGTAGGAAAGCGACGGGACCGCCATGATGAAGACGATATACGCGGTGCCGATCTTGTCAACGAGCTTATCCTTCTTCTGTGCCAGCACGATGCCGAGCGGCACGCCGATCAGGTAGGCAAGGAGCGTCGCAATGATGCCGATCGTGAAGGAATAGCCCATGCGGGAAAGCCCGCTCTTGTTGGTCAGCACGCTGGTATAGTTATCCGTGAATCGGTCTTTATTGACCGCGCTGCCTTCCGAAGAACCGCTCTGATAGACCGCGGTATGAAGGTCGTCGGCGCTCATTTCCTTAAGCCCCGACGGGTAAGTCACTTCGGACAGCACGTACGAGCCCTGCGACTGGGTCATGGTCACCGTTATTTCGACGTTTTTGTTGACGGAATAAGACTTGCCGAGATTGATACTGACAAGATTCTGGTGAATGAAAGGAAATTTACTGTCACAGTAAAGCAGATATTTGTGGGTAGTTCCGTTGCCGATGATCGCCGGAGAGAATTTTCCGCCGGCAAGCGGGTCGTGCCAGGTGAACGTCAGTTTTCTTTCCCCGACGTCATCCTGCACCGA
>JAZRYN010000236.1:0-2930 GCA_045600745.1 Lachnospiraceae bacterium | reverse complement strand
ACCGACGCCGACTGCCATGACGATAAGGCAGATACCGAATACGGGGTAGATCTTGCCGATTATCTTGTCGACAGGCAGGAAGGTGGCGATGAAGTAGTAAACGAATACTACTACGAGCCAGAAGGTCTTGCTGGTGAAGATAGAGGTTGCGCCGTTAGAGCCGCAGAGGAAGGACAGAAGTCCCGCGGGGCCGACTGCGAAAACAACGCCGACCATGAACAGAAGAACGACGGAGAATACGCGCATGACGTTCTTCATGAACTTGCCCATGTAGATACCGGTGATCTCAGCAACGCTGACACCCTTGTTTCTGATGGACATGAAGCCGGATGAGAAGTCGTGCACAGCACCGGCGAAGATGGTACCGAGGGTGATCCAGAGGAACACGGCCGGTCCCCAGAGAGCGCCGCCGACGGCACCCCAGATGGGGCCCAGACCTGCGATGTTCAGGAGCTGGATGAGGAAGATACGCCAACCGGGCATGACCACGTAGTCAACGCCGTCTTCCATGGTGACTGCGGGGGTCTCACGATCATCGGGACCGAAGTGGTTGCTTACGAACTTACCGTAGGTAAAGTAACCGATGATCAGAACCGCAAGACAGACAAAAAAGCTAATCATTGTTTCTTTTCCTCCAAAAAGTTTTTTCCGAAGCCGTGAGGCTCCGCGAAATTCAGGGGACGCTTCGGCGCACGTCCCCTTGTTTACGGCACCATTATAGTCCGTTTTGCCTATTTTTCAAGGGCAGAATGACAAAAAGTTAACTTATTTGGGGGCTTATTCACATTTTCGTAATATTTAACAAAATTGCCGCCGCACTTTTGTCGATAATTTCACGTGCTCCCGCGGGATAGCTCACAGCACTCCGCGGTAGATGTCCGTGATGCTCTCGGCGGCCTTCCGGTAGTCGCGCAGGACGCTTGACGGCGACACGATCTGCACCTCCGTGCCGAAGCCGAAGAGCCAGGCGAAAAACTGCGGGGATACAACGACATTGACGCTGACGGTGAAGTGCTCCTCGTCGCAGGCCGTGATGAGGGTATCGCGCCCGAAGCGGTCGATCACCGCGCCGACGAGGCGGTTTGCAAAGCGGAGCCGCACCGTCTGCTCCTCGCCGCCGAACATGCCGAACACCTTCTTGGAGTATTCGGACATATCCACCCGCTCAAATTCCTTTTTTCCGTCGCGGAAGCGCTCTAAGGCGGATATCTCGGTCATTTTGTCAACGCGGTAGTGCTTCAAGATGCCGGCTGCGGCGTCAAAGGCGAGCATGTAATAGTTCTCGTCGTCCCACATGAGAGCGTAGGGGCTGACCTCGTACCACTGTCCGTTCTTGCGGAAGCTGCGCTCCTTGCCGACGGAGTAATCGAAGTATTTGAAGCGGATGGCCTTATCCTGCGTGATCGCGCCGGAGATCTCGTCCACATTATAATAAACGCTCTCGTTCATGCTCTTGACGCGGCTGCGGACATACACCTGCCGCTGCAAAAGCTGCGCATCGTAAACGCTCGCGAGGCTCTCGATCTTTTTGATGAGCGAGAGGGTCTTTTTCTGCGTGATGAACTTCGAGGACTGCACACTATCCACCAGAAGCTTCAGCTCCGGCAGCTCGAAATCGCGGGCGCCGACGTAGTAGCCGGTGCTTTTGCCGCGGGTCTGCACGATGTCCAGCCCGAAGATGCGCAGGGCCTCGATATCGTCGTACAGGCTCTTTCGCTCGGCGCTGACGCCGTGCCGCTCCAGCTCTTCGATCATATCCGCGATGCTCAGGGGGTGGTTTTCGTCGGACTTCTCCAGAAAAAATTGCATGAGGTACAGAAGCTTCAGCTTCTGGTTGGGTGATTTCGCCATGTTTTTCGCTCCCTTTCGATCTCGTTTGACCTATTATAGCACAAACCACTGTCCAATAAAAGGGTCTGTAGAAAAATGTACAGTGTACAGTGTACAATGTACAATTATGCGGACATCAGATGTCGTGTCATTGCATTGTACATTTTACATTGTACATTGTGCACTAAAAAAGCACATCCTCGCGGATGTGCTTTTTTGATGCCGAAATTATCCCTGGACGGTGATCGTTTCGCTGCCGGAGACGGTCTTGATGTCCTTTTTGTTGTACTGGCCGTTGAAGTTCCAGTCGATGCTCATGGGGATATCGACGCTGCTGCCGAGGGCGCAGGGAACGGTGAAGCTTGCGGAGAAGATCTTCGTTTCCATGAGCTTGTTGTCGCTCGTGACGTCGATGCCGGGGGAGGTGAAGCTCTTGCCGCCGTCGCCGACGCGCACACTGCCGCTGCGGCTGCCGATGTGCAGCGTGTAGGAATAAACGTAGACGTCCATCGTCACGAGAAGGTTGCTGTCGTCATAGGAGGTGACGCGGTACTTGCCCTGCACGCTGAGATTGGTGCCGGAGGAGCAGACCACGGAGCCGGACGTATCCACGCTTCTGGTGTGGGTCGAGGGATCGGGCGTTGCGGTGGGCTCGGGGGTGGCCGTAGGCTCGGGGGAATCCGAAGGCTCCGGCGACTCGCTCGGCTCGGGGGATTCGGAAGGCTCGGGAGACTCACTCGGCTCCGGCGACTCCTCGGGAGAGTCGGTCACGACGGGCTCGGGAGATCCCGAAGGCGCGGGCGTCTCAGTCGGCTCGCCGTTTTTGATGCTGCTTCCGGTGACCCATGCGCACACACCGGCGACGATCAGAAGCACCAGCACGAGTGCGATAAAAACGTGAGTTCTGTGCTTGTCCATATGTTTTCCTCCAAAAGAGTTATAAAACTTTTTTATATTTTTTAAGTAAGTGATGATTGATTCGGCAAGAGCAGGCTGCGAGAGATTTTGAGTTCCAAACAGGCACTTTTTCGCAGGAATACTTTGTGTGTTTCAAGGAAAAGGTACGCATTTGGGGCTCAAAAGGTCCGCAGAATGCCGAA
>JAZRYN010000235.1:0-2046 GCA_045600745.1 Lachnospiraceae bacterium | reverse complement strand
CGTATCTACCGTCTCCGCTTCCGCAGGGACATCTATAAGGACTTGAAGGAGCTGAACTCCGCTGTGGGTGACGGCGATCCCGATGCTTCCTCTCTCGACACCTTCTCCCTGGAGCTGTTCGAGAACATCGCCTATATCATGGCGAAACACGCCGACCCCTCCATCCCGGACACCCCGGAGGACTGGCTGGACGGCTTCAACACTTTCTCCATCTACCAGGTGCTGCCGGAAATCATTCAGCTTTGGGGCTTGAATGTGGAAACGGACGTTGCATCTAAAAAAAACTTCATCGCACAGAGCGGGAAATGACCACCCCGCTCTTCCTTCTGCGGTGCGTACAGATAGGGCTGTCCATCCGTGACCTCGATCTGCTTACCATCGGAATGGTCAACGATATGTACGCCGAGAGCGGAAACGATGACTGCAAGGACGCCCGTGTGGCAGACCAATCTGATTTCGATGCATTCTAAAAAACCGTCCGGCACGAATCATGCCAGACGGTTTGAATTATCGACGGTATTCCAAGCAAGCCTTTTCAAGAGCGGTGAAGTCGTTGCATCGTTTTGCAAGCGGAGTGTTGTTTCCGTTTTCAACCTTGTGCTTATACAAAGTGGCTGCGTTCTTTTTAATCATGTCCTGACGGACGCGGATAATACGGTATTCCGCCATCAAAAGAGAGCGGTAATGGGGATCGCGTTCATTTGCAATATTGACATATGTAAAAAGCCCGTCGGGAACCGGAAACATATTGTTGAGGTTAATAACAGAATATCGACCGAGCTTGATAAAGTCCAAGCCCTCCTTCATGGCTTCGTGTTTGGGCTTAAAAGAAGACGGCGGTGCAAAGTATTTGAACCCATTAACCTCAAGCACGATGCCGATAAACTTACGCTCGTTGTGCTGCCCGGGAGCCTTGTTCCGAAAAAGGTGTGGAGCAAATGGCAAAAGGTAGTCGATATATTTGGGAGCGACCTCATAAAGCGAAATTCCCATGCGAATATCTCTCTTTCATGAAAAGGCAGAGGCAGATTTTAATTCCGCCTCTGCTGTTACGCTCGCATTCAGAGCAGCGAAACGCTCACTTGTAAATGTCTCATTTAGGGCCGAGATATGCCCGCTCGTAAATGTCTCATTTAGGGCCGAGATATGCCCGCTGTTAAAACTGCAAGCAGTATTAACTTCAATTACATTATATGCAGAAACCCGAAAAAAATCAAGAACTATTTTGTGGCAGGAGGTGATTCGGCGTGGCTGGACGCATCAAGGGCATAACCGTTGAGATCGGCGGCGATACCACAGGTCTCAATAAGGCGCTCCAGGGTGTCAACAAGGAAATAAAGAACACGCAGAGCCAGCTCAAGGATGTGGAGAAGCTCCTGAAGCTCGATCCGGGCAATACGGAGCTTCTTTCTCAAAAGCAAAAGCTGCTGGGCGATGCTGTTTCCGAAACAAAGCAAAAGCTCGAAACGCTGAAAACGGCCGCTGAACAGGCAAATCAGGCGCTGGCCAACGGCGATATTTCGCAAGAGCAGTATGACGCACTCCAGCGTGAAATCATCGAAACCGAAAATGCCCTGAAGGATTTAGAGAAGCAGGCCGAACAGTCAGCAACGGCAATGCAGAAAATTGCCGCGACCGGCGAAAAGCTCAAGGAAACCGGAGATAAAATTACGGGTATCGGCGAAAAGCTGATGCCTGCGTCTGTTGCCGTGGTCGGCCTTGGCACTGCCGCAGTAAAGACCGCTGCTGACTTCGATACCGCCATGTCACAGGTGGCCGCCGTTTCCGGTGCAACCGGTGATGACTTGGACGCCCTCCGTGAAAAGGCCCGTGAGATGGGTGCCAAGACAAAGTTCTCCGCATCAGAAGCTGCTGAAGCCATGAACTATATGGCTATGGCAGGCTGGAAAACCTCGGATATGCTTTCCGGTATCGAGGGCATCATGAATCTGGCGGCTGCATCCGGCGAGGACCTCGCTACCACATCAGATATCGTAACGGACGCCCTCTCTGCCTTCGGTTTGACCGCAGCGGACTCCGGACACT
>JAZRYN010000234.1:0-12627 GCA_045600745.1 Lachnospiraceae bacterium | reverse complement strand
GATATCCTTTTTCTTGCGATAGGCGTAAAGCACGCCCGCCGCCCTCTCTTCCGAGGTCAGCCCATAAAAGAAGACCGTATCGTTCTGCTCGATCAGGCGCTTTAATTCGGGATGGTGGTGATCAACGACCTGGGTCAGACGGAACTGCTTGCGGAATCGTCCGATCTCCTTAACAAAGCTCTTGTAGTCCGTGCCCTCACGCGAGATCAGCAGGCAGTTGGCCGGAGCGTTGATCTTAAAATACAGGGCATTGAAGCCGTATGTCAAAGCGATAAGAAGCAGGATCTGCACGGCATAAGCCAAAAGCATCAGCCAGAAATTTGCCAGCTGGAAACGGTTGTCGCTGGTTTCATTGGAAAGCATGACCGATAGGAACACCTGAGCGATCAGGTCGGTCAGAAGAAGGGCGGCGATCTGGGAATAGATGATCGGCTTGCTCTTGCGCTTCCCGATATCAAAGCCGCCGTAGATACGGCTCATGAAAATATAAGCCATCAAAAAAGCAAGCAGGGTGACCGCAAGCGTTCGGGAAAGCCTGAGCAGCGGCCAGTAAAGCTGTCCCATAATGAGCAGGTAGGGCAGCAGCGCGCCCAGAAAAGCTGCCGCATGAGTCAGCAGAAGCAGGGTATGTGAAAATCGCTGAAGAGCATTTTTCTTCTTCATGCGTGTCCTCCGAAATCAGCCGGGATTAAAAACGAAAAGCCTCTCCGAAACGCGGCGCGGCCATGTCCTTCGGCGAAAGGATCAGCGGCGTCCCGTCCTCGAGACGGTAGCCGGTCGGGTCGGCAGAGCCCTTATACTCTCCGATAAGGCCGGGCCAGTCGACCGCGATCTCCGGATCATTGAAGGCAAGCGAGCCTTCGTCTCCGGGATGATAAAAATCCGTCACCTTGTAGCAGAACTCCGCATAGTCCGACAGGACCAGATAACCGTGAGCAAAGCCCTCCGGGATATAGAACTGGTTCTGTTTTTCCGCGCTTAATATGACCCCGTGCCATTTGCCGAGGGTCGGACTGCCGGAACGAAGGTCGACCGCCACATCAAAGACCCTGCCGCGGATCGCCCGGACAAGCTTTCCCTGCGGATGCTCCTTCTGGTAGTGCAGGCCTCGCAGCACGCCCTTTACCGACGCGCTCTGATTATCCTGCACGAACTCCATGGTAAGCCCAGCTTCCTCCATGTCCCGTTTATTGTAGGTTTCGGTAAAATATCCGCGCGCATCATCATGCCTTGTCGGCTGTATCTCGTACAAGCCATCGATATCGCAGCGCGTCACGCTGATCTGCCCCATAGCGTGCCTCCTTACTCCGTGACCCCGATCTCCTTCAAATACCGCGCCAGCGCATCCTGCCAGACCGGAAGCGGGGCAAAGCCGTTAGCCCGCAGCTTTCCCCTGTCCAGACGGCTGTTCATGGGCCTTGCCGCTGTGGATCTCCCGTATTCGTCTGTCGTGACCGGGATGACCGCCACATTTTTCCCTGCCTGTCTGAATATCTCGCAGGCAAAGTCATACCAGGAGATATAGCCGCCCTCATTGGTTGCGTGATAATAGCCGTATTTCTCCGTCTCCAGCATATCCACAAGAAGGCGGGCAAGGTCATAGGTATAAGTCGGCGTGCCGATCTGGTCCTTTACGACGCGCAGCGTATCATGGGTCTCCGAAAGCTTAAGCATGGTTTTGATGAAGTTATTGCCGCTTTTCCCGAACACCCAGGCAATGCGGACGATGAAATATTTTTTCAGGGTCCCGCTCACCGCGAGCTCGCCCGCCAGCTTGCTGCGGCCGTAAATGTTGAGCGGTTCATAGTCCTTGCAGTCCGGCTCCCAAGGCTTTGTCCCCCGTCCGTTAAAGACGTAATCCGTGCTGAGGTAGATCATCTTGGCGTCCACCTCTCGTGCCGCCTCGGCGATAAACGCGGTTGCCACCGCATTGATCTGACGGACCTTCGGCGCATTTGCCGGGTCCTCGGCCGCGTCCACGGCAGTCCACGCCGCACAGTGGACGATCGCGTCCGGCCGCAGTTCGCTTATGATGCCGTGCACCGCCTCTTCATCCGTAATGTCCAGTCCGACATAGGGCATGAAGGTGACCGGAGAGCCGTCCTTAACGCCGTCATACTGCGGCTTAAGATCGGAGCCCATTCCCGCATAGCCGCGCTGATATAATTCATTCATCACGTCGTGGCCGAGCTGCCCGGCGACGCCTGTTACAAGAACCTTCATATTCTCCTCCCGATCAGCGGTCTCCGTACATTCTCTCGTAATACTGCCGGTACTCACCGCTGATGATGGTCTCCCACCATTCTTTATTCTCCAGATACCAGCGGATCGTCTTCACGATGCCGTCCTTAAATGCCGTCTCCGGCAGCCAGCCGAGTTCCGCATGGATCTTGGCCGGGTCGATCGCATAGCGCATATCATGGCCCTTGCGATCCGTCACAAAGGTGATCAGGCTCTCCGGCTTGCCGAGCTCCCTCAAAATGATCTTGACGATATCGATATTGGCCATTTCGTTGTGGCCACCGATATTATAGACCTCTCCGACACGTCCCTTTCTCATGATGAGATCGATCGCCTTGCAGTGGTCCGTCACATAGAGCCAGTCGCGGACATTTTCGCCCGTGCCGTAAACCGGCAGCGGCTTATCCGCAAGCGCATTCGCGATCATTAACGGGATCAGCTTCTCGGGAAACTGATAAGGCCCGTAGTTATTGGAGCAGCGGGAAATGCTGACCGGGAACCCGAAGGTACGGTGATAGGCAAGCGCCAGCAGGTCGGCCGAGGCCTTTGAGCTCGAATAGGGCGAGCTGGTATGGATCGGCGTGTCCTCCGTAAAAAACAGGTCCGGCCGGTCGAGCGGCAGGTCGCCGTAGACCTCGTCCGTCGAAACCTGATGGAAGCGGCCAACGCCGTATTTGCGGCAGGCGTCCATCAGATTCGCCGTCCCCAGAATATTGGTCTCCAGGAAGATACCGGGATCTTCAATGGAGCGATCCACATGGGACTCGGCGGCAAAGTTGACGACGATATCGAATTTTTCCTGTTCGAACAGAGAAAACACCGCTTCGCGGTCCCGGATATCCGTTTTCACAAAGCGGAAATTCGGCTGGTCCAAAACAGACGCGAGTGTGGAAAGATTTCCTGCATAGGTCAGGGCATCCAGACAGACGATGCGGTCCTCCGGATATTTTTCCCGCTCGTAAAAGATAAAATTGCTGCCGATGAATCCGGCGCCGCCGGTCACAAGAATCGTCATGAACTATCCTCTTTTCTTTATCGCTTGATCAGGCAAGGTCGTTTTTCCGTCCTTCCGTTTGGGAAGGCGCCGGAAGTCAATAGCGGAATTTTCCGTCAGCGACCTGCTTCAGGTGCTGACCGTAGGGGGATCTCCCGTAGCGCTCCGCCGAACGCAGAAGATCCTCGCGGGTGATCCACTCATTCCTATAGGCGATCTCCTCAAGGGCCGCGATCTGTGCGCCCTGCCGCACCTCGATGGTACGCACGAAATCCGAGGCGTCCACAAGAGAGTCCATGGTCCCCGTGTCCAGCCACGCATAGCCGCGGCCGAGCAGCTGCACATTCAGCGTACCGTCTTCCAGATAAAGGCGGTTCAGGTCCGTGATCTCCAGCTCGCCTCTGGCACTCGGTCTGATCTTTTTCGCCATCTCCACACAGCGGTTGTCATAAAAATACAGCCCGGTGATGCAGTAGTTGCTCTTCGGTTCTTTCGGCTTTTCCTCCACGGAAATGACCCGGCCGTCCGCATCGAATTCCACGATACCGAAGCGCTGGGGGTCATTGACATAATAGCCGAAGATCGTCGCTTTGCCTTCCTTGGCCGCGGCACTCGCCGCTAACAGGCGCTTGTTCAGCTCCCCGCCGTAAAAAATATTATCCCCCAGAACCATCGCACAGCAGTCATTTCCGATAAAATCCTCTCCGATCAGGAATGCCTGAGCAAGTCCGTCGGGGCTGGGCTGCACCTTATAGCTCAAGGTAAGTCCGAAAGCGCTCCCGTCACCGAGCAGACGCTCGAAATTCGGCAGATCCGTCGGAGTGGAGATGATCAGAATATCCCTGATCCCCGCCGTCATCAGCGTGGAAAGGGGATAATAGATCATTGGTTTGTCATAGACCGGCAGCAGCTGCTTGGAGGTAACCATCGTCAGCGGATACAGCCTTGTTCCGGCGCCGCCGGCAAGCACGATTCCTTTCATTGCTTCCTCTCTTTCTTCCGGAGCGCTACGGCGTGGTGCCGTTTTGGCCTTCCCCGGGTCGTGCCGGCGCAGTGCCGCTTTGGACAAGCAGCAGCCGCCAGGCATCATATAATTCTTTGTATAGGTCGGTATCGGCGCAGTTGATATTCAGCTGCCGGAACAGATCTCCGATCTCCTCAATATCCTCCTGCGGATCAAGCCTGCTCATCTGCAGCAGAAGCTCATAAGCCTGCGTTTTGTCCTCTTCTGCCGCAAATCTTAACCGAAGGGACTCCATTTGTTCCGCATAGACGGCCACAGCATCCTTCACGGCCTCCTCCCTGTCCCTGGAAACCGTCGGGATCAGGATGCCCCAGATCGCACCAACAAGAAGCACCAGTCCGAGGAGAAATCTTAACAGCCTCGCCGGCCGTCCCTTTAACGCACTTCCGACGCGCTCCGCGCCTTCCTTTGCGGAATCCGTCGCTCTGCGCAGGCTTCCGCTCACGCGGTTTCTGCTCTTTAGGCTGTCCGTCCCGGCCATGCTTTCCAGCTCCTGCTGAAGATGACGGCAAAATACGCTTCCCCGGTCGATCTTGAGCGCCGCTTCGATCTCTTTTCCGGCCTTGCCTCTCTCGTCCTCCCAGATCAGCAGCAGCGCCATCAGTTCATGGGCCTTGACCATTTTCGGGTATTTATCGATCACCCACTGCAGCTGGATCATAGCCAGATCGGTGCTGCCCTGTCCGGCATGCTCAAGCGCCACATTGAATTTGCGGATAGCTGTTGAAGCCGTGTCCATCTCCGTCCGGTCATTTTGCAGGGCGCTGACATATTTTTCCGCAAGATTATCATGGGGAAGATAATTGGTGCTGACCACCCACTCGCTGAGTGCGTCGATCGTCTCCCCCATCTCATACAGCACGAGGCCAAGCAGGTTGCGGGCGGAAATGTTGCGCTTATCGATCGCCAGGCACCTGTTGAGCGCCTTTGCGGCGCCGGATAGATCGCGCACCTGTGCGCACGCTAAGCCCTCGTTGTAATACCGGTTGGCCAGCCTTGCGATCTTCCGGTAATTCTGAACATCACAGCCGCAGCGAAGGCAGAATTTGCCGGCTCCGAGCGTTCCGCCGCACCGGTAGCAGAGCATGCTCATGCTACGACTCCTTATCTTTCATGATTTCCAGCATCAGATCCGTCAGATCATGGGCTCTGTCAAGCTTCAGAATAACGTCCTCTGCCTGATCCACCTCGGTGCTCGGACTGAATTTTCTTAATTCTTCTTCAAAGTTGATCATGCGGGCATTCACTCCCAATTTTATATGAATGCATTATAGCAAGAGCCATGCCAAAAAGCAAGAAGAAGGGCTTTCTGCGCCTTCTTCTTCGCCAAACGGAGGATTTCGGTATCATTCCTCCTGCCGCTGTTTCCCGATGCAGAGAAGATAAAAGACGACAGCAAGGAGCTGAGCGGCGACCGATACCGCAACAAGGTAGACCGGAGCGATATCGTAAAGAGCGCCGAGCAGCCAGCTGCCGAAGAACCACGCGATCCCGAAGCCGGTCTCAAAGATGCCGAAGCCGCTGCTGCGCATGGAGCGGGGAATGATCTTGGTCACGGCCGCCTTCATAATGCTTTCCTGCGCTCCCATTCCGATCCCCCAGAGAATGATCCCTGCCCCGATCAAGACCGGATCTCCGGTCAGGAAGACAAGAGCGCTGAAAAAAGCGCTGCAGAGCGTTGAAATGATCAGGGACTTAAGGCCGATCCGGTCAAACAGCCATCCGAAAAAGAGGGCGGCAAAGGCGTCCACGGCCATGGCCGCCGCGTAAAGCAGGCTCAGCGTCGTCTCCGGAAACGCCTGCGTTTTAGCCGCATGCAGCGTGATCAGCGTGAAATCCGCAAACCCGAAAGCAAACAGGCAGATCGCCGCCATGTAAAAAACAAACGATTTCCGGAAGCGGAACTCTTCCGACGCCTCCGCGGGCTTTTCAAACATTTCCGGATGCGGATATTTGAAACGGGAAAAAACGACTAACGCAATCGTCACCAGGGCCGGGATGCCCAGAACCGCAAAACACAGGCGGTAGGTCGAAAACAGCTCGCTGCCGCCCTTGATCTCGGCAATAATAAACAGGATGACCGGCCCGAGGAAGGCCCCCAGCTGATCCAAGAACTCCTGATACGCAAAGCCCTTTCCGGTCCCGACCTCGCTTGCCGCAAAGCTGACCAGAGTATTTTTCGCCGGCTTTTTGATCGCTTTTCCGATCCGCTCCATGATGACCAGCCCACAGGCGATCAGCCATCCGTTTTCCGGAACCAGGGCAAGAGCCGGTATCGCCAGAACCTGCAGCGCATAACCGGAGATCACCAGCGTCCAGTATTTTTTCGTTCTGTCGGCAATAAAGCCGGAAAAAAGGCGAAGCGAATAACCGCACAGCTCTCCGATGCCGGACACAAATCCGATCGTCGCCGCCGAAGCTCCGGCAAGATCCAGATAGCTGCCGAGGATGCTCCTTGCCCCCTCGTGAGTCATGTCGGAAAAGAGGCTGACGATCCCCATCAGAAAAATGAAGGCCATCGCGCCGCCGAATTGTTTTTTCTGCTCTTTCATCCTGTACTCCTCAGAGCCTGCTCCGGCTTGAGCCGCTGCCCGTTTTGCCGGGGAGCTCCTCCGCCCTTTTCGGTGGATGCTCCATTGCCGCTTCAGAGGGAATTCCTTATGCAGGTCTATTCTTCACTCTCGTTTTCCCGGTCCACATGGATCCTGATCTGTTCGACCACCGGTCCCTGCACGGACATGACCCTGACATGCAGTGCGTCAAAATCAAATTCATCGCCCGCCTCCGGGAAGCGGTTCAGCTGCTCGGTGACCCATCCGCTCACGGTGGTGTACTCGCTTTCAAAATTTTTCGGCTCATACTCGATCGCTTCAAAAGCGTCATCGATATTAAGATCGCCTTCCACCAAAAAGGTGTCCCGGTTCAGTTCTTTATAATCCAGCTCTTCCTCATCGGTCTCGTCGTAGATCTCTCCGACGATCTCCTCGAGAATGTCCTCTGTCGTGAGGATCCCCATCGTACCGCCGTATTCATCCAGCACCACGGCCATATTGCTGAGGTTCTCCCGGAATTCACTTAAGATCTCCTTTGCCGGCTTGGTCATATGGACAAAGACCGGCGGAACAAGCATGCTTTCCACATTGACGGGATCCTCTGCGCTCAGAACGGCCTTCATCAGCTGCTTGGTCGGCAGGATGCCGATGATGTGGTCGATGCTGTCCCGGTAGACCGGGATGCGTGAGCAGCTCATGGCATCCGCATCCGCCAGCAGCTCCTCCAAAGGGTCGTCGATATCATAAGCGATCATATCCACGCGAGGGATCAGGATGTCCCGCGCCGTGATCTCGGAAAAGCCGATGGCCGATTTGATCAGCTCGCCTTCGGATTCACTGATGACGCCCTCTTCCTGAATGCTGTCCACGACAAGCTCCAGTTCTTCATCCGTCATGTCGGGGGCTTCCTCCTTCGGCGTCCAGAGCGGAGAAAGCTTTCTGACCAGTGCGCTGACCAGCGCCACCACCGGCCGGAAGAGCTTCATGAAAAGGGTCAGCAGCCCTGCGCCGTTAAGGGTCAGAGAATTGGCATGATCCGCGGCAAGGAGCTTAGGGAAGATCTCTCCGAAGATAAGCAGAAGAAGCGTCGCAATACCGCTCGCGATCAGCTCGGCGCCTGCATTTTCCCGGAAGAAATATCCGGTGCAGAGCAGCGTTACCACGGAGGTCGCCGCAATATTCACCAGATTGTTGCCCACAAGGATGGTTGAAATTGCGCGGACATAATCATCGATGATCCTCTGCGCCCGCTCCGCTTTCGGATCTCCGTCCTCGGCAAGCGTTTTAATGCGGGATTTGTTGGCCTGCGCATAGGCGATCTCCGTTGCCGAGAAAAAGGCCGAGAGCGAGATCAAAAATACGATCAAAAGGATAAGCAGGGGAATGTTCATGCGCTTGCCTCCTTTTTCTCATCTTCATCCCATATCTCGCCGACCAGCTCCTCGAGCAGGTCCTCCATGGTGACCATGCCGAGCGTGCCGCCCCAGGCGTCCTTGACGATAGCAATGTGCATTTTGCGCCGCCGCATTTCATCGACGAGCTCATACATGCCCATGTGCTCGTCGATCACAAAGGGCGGGACCATCATTTTCCGGATGTCCGGAAGTTCGGCACGGTTTGCGATGCGCTTCTGCAGATAGACCTTGGTATTCAGGATGCCGACGATATGATCCATGTCACCCTCGTAGACCGGGAGACGCGAATATTTTTCTTCCATGATCTTCCGTACGATGGTGTCCTCCTCATCATGCAGGTC
This sequence comes from Lachnospiraceae bacterium, assembly GCA_045600745.1. Taxonomy (GTDB): domain Bacteria; phylum Bacillota; class Clostridia; order Lachnospirales; family Lachnospiraceae; genus UBA6987. The sequence continues at coordinate 4,060 of JAZRYN010000234.1, read as the reverse complement.
AAGACCGACCATGTGCACGCGCGGCGTCAGGATCTCGAGCACGGTCCGGTCGGTGAATTCCACAGCCGACTGGATCAGCTCACTCTCATCCGCTTCCAGTCCGCCCTCATCTTCGATCGTCTCGATCATGGTCTGGAAATCATCTTCGGTGATCGCCGGCCCCTCCTCCGTATGAAACAGCCTTTTTAATGCCGCGCCGAGACTCATGAAAATGATGTCAAGAGGCGTAAAAAGGATCATCAGAAGATGAAGGATGCCCGAAAACGCGCAGGCCATCTCGTCGCAGCGCTCCTTGGCGATGTTTTTCGGGATCGTTTCGCCGAATATAAAAATGATCAGCGTCAGGATCACCGTCGCCAGGACCGGGCCGAGCGCCTGTCCCGTCTTTTCGCCCCACGCGCGGACCGCGAGGAAGATCGATAAAACGGTAGCCGAAGAAGTGGCCAGTACATGGGCCACATTGTTGCCGATCAGCAGTGTGATGATCGCCTTATCAAATTTTTCCAAAACCGTAAGAGCCCTGGATGCGCTTTTTCTGCCGTCATCGGACCACGCCTTCAAACGGATGCGGCTGCAGTTTGCAAAAGCCGTCTCCGCGGCGGCAAAAAAGCCGCTGACGATGATGAGCGCCAGAATAATCAGAATAGATCGGGGTATACTGTCTGTGTCCATTACGGACAAAACCTCCTAACATAGGACCGAATCGGCCTAAAAAGATATTACGGAAAAATATGATACCATATCGGCAAAATAAAAGCAAGAATATCTTGCCGGAGCGCGCAGGGAGGTCTGCCGAGATTGCCGGGTCTGCCGAGGCTCAGCAGGGGGGACAGGTGATTTTTCCAATGGTCGTCTGATAAGAAGCGGGGGCGCATCACCACCTGGGGCAGCATGCGATCAGCCCCGCATATGCGGGGATAATCCTGTGTCCGAGTTCTTTATGAGCACCGTGCAGGGATCAGCCCCGCATATGCAGGGATAAGTATCCGCTCCCATGCGGAATGCTCCGTTGTCGTTCTGTGGGCTGTGTGCAGGATGTGTTCGCCGGTCACCAGTCCGTACAGCTCCCGGATGATGATCTCCTCGCCCTTCCCATTTCGTCGCGGCACCGAATAGCCGAACTTACTGTGCAGCCACTTTCCTTCATCATCCACTGCCATAATGTCATAGATCAGCGCCTGCTGCCATTCTAGCGCCCTCCTGCCAGACAGCTCATAGATCCCTACTGCATCGGCTCCGTGCGTCTTCTGATACGGGAGAGTGACACTCGTCGACGGGGACTGCCGCCCGATACGTTTTTCTGTCATGGTGTCAAATCTATTCACCACAAGAAAATTTTTTCTAAATTAACATTCAGCCCGAAGTCAACGATGTTCATATCTTCGATTTCAAGCATGTCTTTTATTGAATCCAGTACTTCGTAATATGCCAGCCTCTTCCCGGAAAGAAATTCGCTTTTCGGCTCCGTTTTGCTTTCCCGGATTGTGTCATTTGCATTATCAATTATACTTTCTATTATTTGCCGCGCAAATTCATCATTCATTGTTTGCTTCTCCTTTCCATTTCATTCACTCTGTTCTTAATTGATTCCTCAAAATTTTTCTTTTCTTTTTCCCAGTGCTTTATTATTCCCTCTTTGTGTTTTTCCGATAATGATTACCACTGTTCGCAGTATTTTTCTGGCTCTTTTATCTTGTTCTCGTGTTCTTTTATCTTTTTTTGTAGCGTTCTTATCCCTTTCCTTAAATTCGCATCCGATTGTTTTCTTATATCTGTCTCTGTTGATTTTACTTTTATCTCCGCATTATTTTGCGATGTTACTATTTTTTCGAGGGCTGAGCCTCTTTCTCTTACTTCTTCCCTCACCGGCAGCTGTATCTGCTTTTTTCCTTTTTGCCCAATCCATTTTCTTTTTCCTTTTTCGCTCCGGAAGGTGATCACGCAGGTGCAGTTCTCATGCTGCCGAAAGAAGTCTGCCGGCTGCTTGCCGTATTCCCAGGTGCCCTCCAGCTTCTCACACCATTCGCAGCACTTGGTGCCGCCGTTTCAGGTGACCGTTTCTTTCAGACCGGCCTCCTGCATAAAGCTTGCATTCGTCTCGATTGTATCATTTACGGCTGATTCTGTAAAGGTCCTTACCGGCCCCAAAACGGCCCGTACAGCCGCGGTCTTTCGATGTGTTCCCTGAAGAGAGCCCGGCGCGCCGCCTTTTTATCGTCCGGGATCATGCGGAAAACGGTTCCCTCTAAATTGCGGACAGGCGGATAGCCTGTCTTTTCATTGCGCCCGCTTTTTCATAAAAATATGATATAATTTTTTCACGATCCATGCAAGAGATCTCAATATTTTACGAGTAGATAGGTGAAGGGACTTTCGGATAAGTCCGGCGGGAAGGAGGTGATCAGATGGAGGATGACCGCATTGTCGATCTGTATTGGCAGCGCAGCGAGGACGCCATCTCGGAAACCGCATCAAAATACGGTAAGTATCTGCACAGCATAGCGTATCGGATCCTTTCAAATATTCAGGATTCCGAGGAATGTGTCAATGACACCTACATCGCCGCGTGGAATGCGATGCCGCCTCACCGTCCTTCCCTTCTTTCCGTCTTTCTCGGAAAGATCACGCGCCGCCTCTCTCTTGATCTGTGGCGGAAATACAGCGCCCAAAAGCGCGGCGGCGGTGAGATGGATCTGGTTATGGACGAGCTCTCGGACTGCATAGCCGATCCGGTCGAGGTGGAAACGCTTATCGAGCAGCAGGAGATGGGCAGGATCATTCGGGAATTCCTCGATGAGCTTCCTGTCACGGAGCGCCGGGTATTCCTCAGGCGGTACTGGTATATGGATCCAACAGCCGATATCGCCTCGGATCACGGCTTTACCGAAAGTAAAACGAGCTCCATGCTGTACCGTACCCGCAGGAAACTGCGTGAGAAATTAGAAAGTGAGGGCTATCGATGAAGAAAGATCAGATCGTTGATATGATCGGAGAAGCTCCCGATCAATATATCAAAGACGCCAGAGAGTATAAGAAAAAGCGCCGTATTCCCCGATGGGCAAAGTGGATAAGCGGTATTGCGGCGGTATTAGCGGTCGTACTGCTGGCCTCCAGTATGCCGGGGATCCTGGTGGGCGTTTCCGCAAAAGCGATCAGCACGGCATCGGAATCCCGCAAGCCGGAGCGGCCGAAGGATGGCGCGACCGGTGAAGTGTATGCAGAATGGCTGGCCAAGTTAGACGCCGACCGAAGCCTGCTTGAAACCGTAAAGGAACCGATCGCCTCCTTTTCCGGTCTTGTTTCGGATGATGTTCTTTCCGGCGCAGACGATACGAACCGTATTTGGTCACCGGTCAATGCCTATATCGCCCTCGCTATGACCGCAGAGCTTACCGGCGGCAAAACACAGGCGCAGGTCCTGGACGTTCTCGGCATATCCGATACCGAAGAGCTGCGGCGCCTCATCAGTGCCGTATGGGAGGAGATCTACGCGGACAACGGAAAAGAGATCAGTGTTCTGGCAAACTCCCTGTGGCTGGATAACGATGCGGAATTTGTGCAGGAAAAAATGGATTCCCTCGCCTATGATTATTATGCTTCCGTATATCAGGGCGACCTCGGAAGCGAAAAGACCAATCAGGCTATGACAAACTGGATGCGGGATCAGACCAGAGGACTGCTTGGCGGCAACAGGCGGGAATGCCGGCTAGATCCGGAAGCTCAGGTGCTTGCTATTGCGTCTACGATTTATTTTCAGTCCAAGTGGGCCGATGAATTCCGCGCTTCAGATAACACACAGGGAGTATTCCATGCTGTCACCGGCGACATAGACGCCACCTTCATGAACAAGAAGGAATATCATATGAACTACTATTGGGGCGAAGATTACGGTGCTGTTCAGATGTCCCTTGAAAATGGTTCATATATGTGGTTCATCCTTCCGGATGAAGGAAAGACCGTCGATGACGTGCTGGCAAGCGACGAATATATGGAAATGATCACCCTCAAGTCCCTGAACGCGGAGGAGGATGAAGAAGCAAGCCGTAAATGGATGAAGGTC
>JAZRYN010000233.1:0-2687 GCA_045600745.1 Lachnospiraceae bacterium | reverse complement strand
TACGGCGTGCCGGAGGAGGATGCCAAGATCTGCGCGGATCTTATTCCCTTCCTTGCGGCGGCGATCGTCGTGCTGATCCTCAGTTCGCTTGCAAGGATCAAATACATCGGCTGGATATTCGGCATCGTTCTGTTTCTGGTGATCGTGCTGCTTCTGCTGTTCATGAATCTCCTTCTCGGTCTTGTCGGGGCAGCCTTCTATGAAGAGCTGATGCACCCCACCATGCCGGCTTCCGGCAAGGCTTCCGGCGGCGAGGACAAGGCGGTGTGCCCGAGCTGCGGCGCTGCCGTGGAAAAAGATACGGCTTTCTGCCCGAACTGCGGCGCTAAGCTCGGTCAGTAAACGGAGCTTCCGCTGAAACAGCGGACGAAAGACTTCTTAAGCTTCACAAAAGGGAACTGCGCAAATGACGCCGCGGTTCCTTTTTTGCTGCGTATCCGCGGCGGGCTCCCGCGAGCAAGCGGCCGCCGGAGGCAGAGCGGGCGGGGCCTAAAGGCCGACGGCCGACGGCTTAAGACCTTAAGACCGAAGGCTCCATTTTCTCCTTCGCCGCGCTTGAAAAAGCGGGCAAAAAGGAGTACAGTAGATGCGAATAAACAGATAGGACTCGTTTGTCTGTTTAAGGAGGACCAAAATGGAAAATAGACCCTATGTTCCCTGGGAAGTCATGAACAGCTTCATGATCGACGTCTTCAAGGCCTACGGCGTGCCGGAGGAGGATGCCAAGATCTGCGCGGATGTGCTGCTGGAATCCGACCGCCGCGGCATCGAGAGCCACGGCTGCAACCGTTTCAAGCCGATTTATCTTGACCGCATCGAAAACGGCACTCTGCTGCCGGTCACGAAGATCGATATTCTGAAAGAGACTCCCACCACTGTCGTGATGGACGCGAACAACGGCATGGGCATGGTGGCGAGCTACCACATGATGGAAAAACTGATCGAAAAGGCAAAGACCTACGGCATGGCCGGCGGCGTCATCATGAATTCCACGCATTACGGCATTGCCGGTTACTGGACGACCATGGCAGAAAAGGCCGGCATGATCGGTATTTCCGGCACGAATGCCCGCCCGTCCGTGGCGCCGACCTTCGGGGTCGAACCGATGATGGGCACCAACCCCTTCACCTTTACGATGCCGACCGATGAAGCCTTCCCCTTCAACTTTGACTGCGCGACAAGCATCGTTCAGAACGGAAAAATCGAGTTTTACGAGAGAAGCGGCAAGGAGACCCCCGCGGGTCTTGTTGTCACGAAGGACGGCGGCACCATGACGGACTCCGGACAGATCCTGAAGGATATGCGCGCCGGAAAATGTGCGCTTCTTTCCCTCGGTGGTCTCGGCGAAGCGACCGGCGGCTACAAGGGCTACGGCTTCACCACCATCGTAGAGATCCTCTCCGCTGCGCTTTGCGGCGGCCCGTTCATGAAGGAGCTTTCCGGCAAGGATCCCGACGGCACGAACAGGATGTACCGCCTCGGTCATTTCTTCTTCGTGATCAACCCCGAATTCTTCATGGGACTGGACACCTTTAAGCATACGACCGGCGAGATCCTGCGCGGTCTCAGAAGCTCCGAAAAGGCGCCGGGTGCGGAACGCATCTACACTGCCGGCGAGAAGGAATGGGAAGCGTGGCAGGACCGCAAGGACAAGGGGGTCCCGGTGGGCGAATCCATTCAGAAGGAGCTCATCGCGCTTCGTGACCGCTTCGACCTGCCGTATCGCTTCGGTTTCGAAAAGTAACCGCTTTCCGGCGTCGGGGCTCCGATCCGATATTCCGCTTTGAGCAGGGAACGGGCGTTCATCCGCCGGCTGCCCTGATCATCAATATCCAACGAAATAAAAGGAAGTCTGCACATGGATTACGCAAAAGAATCATTACGTCTTCACGGCGAATGGAAGGGCAAGATCGAAGTCGTTGCCACCGTTCCCGTTGCCACCAAGGATGATCTGTCCTTAGCCTACACCCCCGGCGTGGCGCAGCCCTGCCTGGAGATCCAGAAGGATGTCGAAAAGAGCTATGACCTGACCCGCCGCCACAATCTCTGTGCGGTCATTACCGACGGCTCCGCCGTGCTCGGTCTCGGCGACATCGGTCCCGAAGCCGGTATGCCCGTCATGGAAGGCAAATGCGTGCTTTTCAAGGCCTTCGGCGGCGTCGATGCTTTCCCGCTCTGCGTGAAGACAAAGGACGTTGACGAATTCGTCAATACGGTCTATCTCATCTCCGGCAGCTTCGGCGGGATCAATTTGGAGGATATTGCCGCCCCCCGCTGCTTCGAGATCGAGCGGAAGTTAAAGGAAAAATGCGATATCCCGATCTTCCATGACGATCAGCACGGCACCGCCATCATCACTCTTGCCGGTCTGACCAACGCATTAAAGGTCGTCGGCAAGCGCAAGGAGGACGTGAAGATCGTCACGAGCGGCGCAGGCGCCGCCGCGATCTCGATCGTCAGGCTCCTGCTCTCCGCCGGCTTCAAAAACATCACCATGTGCGACCGCAAGGGCGCCATTTACAAGGGACGCGAGGGGCTCAACTGGATCAAGGAAGAAATGGCCGAGGTCACGAATCTTGAAAGAAAGTCCGGAAGCCTCGCCGAGCAGCTTGTCGGGGCGGATGTTTTAAAAGAATGATAAAGTCGGAGGCCAAGGGGCATCAAGAAGATGAAAACCAAAATCAAAG
>JAZRYN010000232.1:0-4519 GCA_045600745.1 Lachnospiraceae bacterium | reverse complement strand
CACGAAGCTGTTTGCGGGTGCCGGCATACCGGCCCGCACCGTCCTTCTCACCGGTTCGGTGAAGGAATCGGCCAAAAGGGTCATCCGGCAGGAGCTGAGCGACGGCCGCGCCGATATCGCCATCGGGACGCACGCTCTCATTCAGGAGGGCGTCAGCTTCAAAAAACTGGGCCTGGTGGTAACGGATGAGCAGCACCGCTTCGGCGTCAGACAGCGCGAAACGCTGGGGAAAAAGGGAGAAGGGACCCATATGCTCGTCATGAGCGCTACACCGATCCCCCGGACCCTTGCGGTCATCCTGTACGGCGATCTGGACATTTCCGCGGTCGATGAGCTTCCGGCCGGGCGCCTTCCGATCAAAAATGCGGTCATCACGCCGCGGGCGCGCGGCAGTGCGTATCGGCTGATCCTGAATGAGCTCGCCGCCGGCCATCAGGCCTATATTATCTGCCCTCTCATCGAGGAAAGTGAAGCGGTAGCCAGCGAAAACGTCACCGATTATGCCGAACGGCTGCGTGCCGCCATGCCGACAGGGGTCAGAATTGCCGTTCTGCATGGCCGCATGACCAACACGGAGAAGAATGCGGTGATGCAAAGGTTCCAGTGCGGAGAGATCCAGATACTGGTCTCCACCACGGTGATCGAGGTCGGCGTGGATGTCCCGAACGCGACGGTGATGATGGTGGAAAACGCCGAGCGCTTCGGCCTTGCCCAGCTGCACCAGCTGCGCGGCAGGGTCGGAAGAGGCGAGGCACAGTCCTATTCGGTATTTGTGAATTCCTCGGGAAAACAGGGGAAAAACGAACGGTTGGAGGTCTTGAACAAGACCAATGACGGGTTTGAAATAGCCGAAGCGGATCTGCGGCTGCGCGGCCCGGGAGATTTGTTCGGCATTCGTCAGAGCGGTGAAATGCATTTTGCCCTCGGGGATATCTACGGCGATCATGAACTGCTGCTTGCGGCTTCGCAAGCCGCGTCCGGACTATTAAAGGAGGATCCCGCCCTGCAGCGGGAAGAACATAAAAAACTGAAAGAGCAGGTAATAAAGCTGCTCGGAAATGCGGAAGCCCTATGAAACTGACGGCATCAAAGCTCAAACAGATCTACGGAGGAGAGGCGAAGAAGGAGGGCGCAAGGCTGGAATCGCTTGCGGCTTTTTTTGCCTCCCGCTTCGGACGTGAACCGGAACGGCTCTATCGCGCCCCGGGAAGGATCGAGATCGGCGGCAACCATACAGATCATCAGCACGGCTGCGTGCTGGCGGCATCGGTGACCCTTGATGCCGCGGCAGCCGTCAGACGCCGCCCGGACAGTGTGATCAGGCTTGGATCCGAGGGCTTTAGCCTCTGCGAGGCGGAGCTGGGAGATACCGCCATGCGCGAGGAGGAAAAAGGCACGACGCTCGGACTTGTCCGCGGTATGGCGGCCAGATTTGCCTTGCTCGGAGCGGATTATGCGCGGGGCGGCCTGGACATTTACGTGACGAGCCGCGTCCCGACGGGAAGCGGTCTTTCCTCATCGGCAGCCTTTGAGGTGCTGCTCGGGCAGATCCTGAATACGGAATACGGATGCGGCGCTGACGCCGAAACCATCGCCAAGGCGGGGCAATTTGCCGAGAATGTGTATTTCGGCAAGCCTTGCGGTCTGCTTGATCAGCTTGCTTCGGCTGAGGGAGGCCTTGCCGCAGTCGATTTCAATGATCCGGAGAATCCGCTGATCCGCCGGATCGAAACGGATATTTCCCGCTTCGGCCACGAACTGTATATTGTTGATTCCGGCGCCGGTCATGAAAACCTGACGGCGGAATATGCGGCGATCCCGGCTGACTGCCGCAAAATAAGCCGCTTCTTCGGTAAGGAGTTTCTGCGGGATATCGAGGAGGATGCCTTTACGGCGGAGCTTCCGGCACTCCGCAAAGCCTGCGGTGACCGCGCCGTGCTTCGGGCGATGCATTTCTTTGCCGAAAACAGGCGGGCGCAGGCAGAAGCAAGAGCGCTGGAGCGAGGGGATTTTGACGCCTTTCTGGCGCTTGTCCGAGAAAGCGGGCACTCATCGGCCTTATATCTGCAAAATGTCATTCCCGCGGGAGAGACGCTGCATCAGGAAATGATGATGACGCTTGCCGTGTGCGAGAAGGCGCTTGGCGGAAGCGGCGCGGTACGGGTACACGGCGGGGGATTCGGCGGCACGGCGCTTGCCATCGTTCCCTCGGACAAAGAAGCGTCATTTACCGGGACGGTCGAGCGCACGCTCGGGCCCGGCAGCGTCCGCAGGATCACCGTCTGCCCCGTCGGAGGTGTGCTGATCGGCGGAAAAGAGGATAGTTATCATGGCCGTTTTTTATAACCTTCGGGAGGAGGCTCTCGTCCGGGACAGCGTGACCTTATCTGACGGGAGCGGAATGAGTGCCTGCATTCTCCCCTGCGGCGCAGCGCTCCAGCGTCTTAATGTGCCGGATGCCTTCGGAGATGTCCGGGATGTTGTGCTCGGATATGATTCGGCGGAAGCATACGACCTGCAGAGCGACTACCTCGGCGCCGTCATCGGCCGCGTGGCAAACCGGATAAAGGATGCGTGTTATTTTATGAACGGCCGCCGCTACGATCTTTTTCCCAATGAAAACAATAACATGCTGCACGGCGGTCCTCTCGGCTTTTCCCGAAAGACCTGGGAAGTGGTGCGGCATGATTCGAGGCATGTGCTGCTTCGTCTTTTCTCTCCTGACGGCGATCAGGGCTTTCCCGGAGATCTGACGGTCATGGTGCTCTATGAGATGGAAAAGTGCGGCGAGCTGACGATCCGTTATCATGCGGAGACCGATTTTGACACGCCGGTCAATCTGACGAATCACAGCTGTTTCAATCTGGACGGTCAGGGGTCGGTGGACGGACACCGACTGATGCTTGCTTCGCGCCGTTATACGCCGACTGACGAAGAGCGGATACCGACGGGGGCGGCCGAGCCGGTAAACGGAACGCCTCTTGATTTCGGAAGTCAGAAACGGCTCGGCGACGTTATTCACCTGCCGGAGCTGGAAGGGACAAAGGGATTAGACCACAACTTTGTTCTGAGCCCTGCCTGTGAGGGCGGCGCAGAAGCCGCCGCATGGTTAAAGGGGGCACAAAGCGGCATCTGCATGGAGGTCTTTACCGACAGGCCGGCCATACAGGTCTACAGTGCCGGGGCGCTAAGCGCAGTCGCCGGGAAGGACGGGGCGGTCTATGCGCCGTTTTCCGGAATATGTCTGGAAACGCAGGGCTATCCGGACGCGCTGCACCATATGAATTTCCCGAGCATCATGCTGAGAGCCGGAGAAAGCTTCGACAGCTTTACGACCTTCCGTTTTTCGGCGGAAAAAGAAGCGTAAGAGAAGAAAGGTAGGTGTCAAATGTACCAATCTGCTGCGGCAGTTATTCTGGAGCTGCTAACGATCGCCCTTCTTGTTATCGGTATTGCGGTAGGCATAAAGAAAGGTTTTTTCAAAAGCCTGATGGATCTGCTCATCCTTGCCGCCGCGGTCCTTGCCGCCTCATTTGTCTGCAACTGGGCAGATGGACCGATCGTCGACCGCTTTTATCCGAAGGCGGAAGAGAAGGTGATAGGCGCGATCGAAAGCGTAGAACTCGAACTGAAAAACGTTGATCTGAGCGCGATGGAGCTGAACGAAAGCCACGCTGACAGCTTAAGTGATGAGGAAATGGCAGCGGTGCAGGAGAATGAAGGCATCGCGAAGCTGGTTTCCGCCATGAAGGCGGCAGGCATCAAAGACGGCCGCATCCGCACGATCCTTGCCAAAACGCTGAAGGCCATCGGAAAAGGCGAGAGCAGCCTGAATAAGGCGCTTTCCGATTCCGCAAGGGCAGTAACAAAGGGAGCGATACGCGTTACCGTTCAGATCATACTCTTCCTGCTCTCGGTCCTGATCATTTCCGTTTTGCTGCAGCTGCTGGTAAACGGAATGAAGGGACTGATCTGGAAGGTAGATATTCTGAAAACGCTCGACCGCTTTCTCGGCTTTCTGCTCGGGGCAGTCATAATGCTTGCGGTGATCCTGGTCCTGTTCTATATTTTTGACAGACTGCATTGGCAGGTCTTTGAAAATGCCGCCGAACAGACGCTGCTTGCCTCTTTTATGAATGAACATAATCCCCTTCGCCTGTTCCTCGAATGATCACGGGGAAGAGCAAAGGAACCGGTATTTCAATAAAAAACACTTGATCCGATGAGGAGGTCCATGATGGAATTTGAACAGCTTATTCGTGAACGTTATTCGGTTCGTAAGTTCTCGGCGGCTCCGATAGAGGAGGATAAGCTCCGGCTCATCCTCGAGGCGGGCCGACTTGCCCCGACGGGGCACAACAGCCAGCCGCAGCGCGTTTATGTGGTGCAAAGCGAAGAGGGAATCGCGAAAATACGCGGGCTATGCCGCTGTGCATTCAATGCCCCCGTTGTTCTGATGGTGACCGTCAACCTTGACGAGCAGTGGAAAAATGATCTGGAACCCGGACAGGCGTCCGGG
>JAZRYN010000231.1:0-9248 GCA_045600745.1 Lachnospiraceae bacterium | reverse complement strand
AAAACCGGCGATCCGCGCAGGAATGCGAGTCCCCGAGGATGTCGCATTTGTCGGATTCGATGACAGTATTATCAGCCGCATTATCGAGCCTGAGCTGACGACCATCCGCATTGACGCCATGTCCATGGGACGGATAGCTGTACAACTGCTGTTCGATCTAATTGAAAAAAGAGGACTGAAAGAAACTCATATCAAGGTCCCCGCAAGTCTGGTCATACGCCGCACGACGTAGCCGCTTTGAAAGCCAAAAAGCAATAAGGGAGGGATGCCATGTGCGAGTAACATTTATCAATGTAGGTTACGGAGACGCCATAATCTGCCAAACCGATGACGGCTTCAATATGCTGCTTGACGGCGGCAGTAACCTGCCGCAGGAGTTCGCCGGTAATCCATTCCGCATCCGCAGCGTGGATTATCTGCGTCAGCAGGGGATACGGCATATCGATGCTGTGATGATCTCCCACATACACGAGGATCATGTATGTGGTTTGGAGCCGATTCTGGCACAGATCCCTGCCGACGCCTTTTATGTGCCGTATCCGGTCGAGCCCTTTCTTGCCGGGCATGATCTCCGTCCTGCGGCCGACGCAGCCAGAAGCGTTCTTTTATACGCAGATGCGCTCAACTCTTATCGCCGCATCCTTTCGGAAGCCACCGCAGCGAAAAAGCCGGTTCAAGTGATCAGAGCCGGGGATACCGTCCCGCTTACGCCGGAATTAAGGATAAAGGTATTAGCGCCGAAGGCTCAGAGCACAGACCGTTATATGGCCTTATTGTCCGAAGCTTATGCCGCACAGGCCGCATCCGACGTCACGGCATGGCTGGCAAAGCTGGATGCAAGTTCCAATGCGGCAAGCCTGCTCCTGTATGTACAGGCAGAAAATGCGGTCTTCCTGATGGGAGCCGACTGCTGTCCCTGTGAATGGGAAAATGTGTCTCTTTCTTTACTTGAAAATGTAAACGTTCTCAAACTGCCGCATCACGGGCAGGCTGATGCCGTTGATGAAGAAATCATGAAGCGCATGCCGTTAAAGTATGTCGTGACGACTTCCTCTTCGGACCGTCGTTATAACAGTGCAGACCCCCGCGTGTACGCGAGAATGACCGCCATGTATCCGGACGGAAACGCACCGCAGTTTCTGTTTACGGATGAACGGGATTACCCGCCGTATTTTCATCAGGCAAACGGGTTCCATGCCATTGCCATAGAAAAGAAGGACGGCAAGCTGACGGCGGATTTTATCCGCTGAATAACGGATCATTTGTTTCGGCGCAAAAATGTAAACGTTCTCAGAATAGTCTCCCCGCGGCATCATCGTTCTGAGATACTTTCCGGAGGATCCCCGGAATTTATTATTTAAAAACTAAAAGGAGAAACCGAAGATGAAAAAGAACGCGAAAAAGATCCTGGCACTGCTCTTAGTTCTTGCAATGGTTTTTAGTCTTTCTGCCTGCAGTCAGCCTAATGAATCAGCCGACAGCAAGAGCAGCACCGAGGGTGAACTGAAATGGCCCGAGAAAGACATCCTTCTCATTCAGCCCTGGAGCCTTGGCGGCGGCCCTGACGTCATCACCCGACAAATCGCCTCTTATGCCGAGAAGTTTTTAGGCGTCCACATGGTCGTTGAAAACCACACCGGGGGAAGCGGCACCATTGGAATGAATGACTTCCTTGAAGCCGCAGACGATGGCTATACTATTTTCTGCTGCAACGGCCCGCTGTTCTCTCTTACTCCCGACTTTATCGATGTGGATTATACCATTGATGACATCGCTCCCGTCTGCGGTATCCGTATTACCGAGTTCGTGATCCTTACCCAGGCAAGCAGCGGAATCACCAATTTGGATGAGCTGGTTGCTTATGCCAAAGAGGGACACACCATTAAATACGCTACGACCGGCGGTCCCGGCAACGACAACTGGACTATGATATCCGCCCTGTTCTCGATGCTGGATATTCCCTGCGAAGCCGTTCCCTATGACGGAGGCCAGGAAGCCATCAACGCCTTGGTCGGCGGTCATGTTGACGTAGCAGCCGGTTCTCCGCCTGTCTATCGCGATTATGTCATAAACGGCGAATTGAATTGCCTTGGCACCTTCATCCCCGACGGTCTGGATGTGGAAGGCATCGGTCATATCGATTCCTTCAAAAACCAGGGCTATGATATCGAATTCACCGGCATGGACTATATTGCTGTCCGTTCTACCGTTGACCCCCGCATTCAGGAGAAGCTCCGTGAGTTCATCCTGAAGGTCTATGCGGATCCCGACTTCCAGCAGTTCATGGCCGGCATGGGCATGGCTTCCTGGGATGCCGACGCCGATGAGATTCTGAGCATGGTTGCCTCTCAGACTGAGGCAATGAAAAAGTACATTCCCATGGTGAATTGATTCTTCTCTGCCACCCATGTACCTTTAACGGGACATGCATGGGTGGCAAACTTTTCAAAAAAGAGGTGACCCGCATTGAAAATCAAATACAATTCAGAGATCATCGGCGGCATTCTCTTTTCCGTGCTCGGGATGATCCTATGGTTTTTGATTCCATCACAGATCCCGACAAAGGAAACCGGCAATATTACCGCTCAGACAATTCCGCGCATCGCCATCGGTGGTATGGCTGTCTGCGGCATCGGTCTGCTTCTTGAAGGCGTTTTTGCACGGAACAAAAAGGAAGTGAAAATTACTAAAGAGACTTTCCGCACAGAGGCTTTTAAAAAATCGGTGAAGTCTGTCATTTTCTGTCTGCTTCTGATTGCTTACTGCTTTATCGTCAAGCCTTTGGGATTCCTGATCTCCACCGCCCTTCTTGCCGTCGCCATCATGGTATTTTATGGCGCAAGAAAATGGTATTACTATGCGCTTCCTCTGGCAATGGTCTTTATTGTGTACTTTGTGTTCAAAGTACTCCTCCGTGTTTCACTGCCCTGATCGGAAAGGAGAAAGATAATGGAACAAGCTTTAGGCGGCCTGCAGATTCTGGCGCAATGGCAAAACTTTCTCGTTATGCCCTTGGGGTTGATCATCGGCATCATTGTCGGCGCTATTCCCGGTCTGACTGCTGACCTGGGATTAATTCTCTGCATCCCCATGACCTACGGAATGCCGCCGACAACGGCAATTCTTCTTTTATTGGCCATTTACGCCGGCGGGACCTACGGAGGGTCGATCACGGCCATTCTTATCAACACCCCCGGCACCTCAGCCAATGCGGCAACTCTTCTGGACGGTTATCCGATGACAAAGAAAGGACAGGCCTTTAAGGCTCTGCAGATGGCGCTGTTTGCCTCTACGATCGGCGGCTTGATCAGTGCCTTCTCCCTTTTGTTCCTTGCCCCTCTGATCGCCAAAATCACTCTGCTGTTCGGTCCTGCCGAGTACTTTGCATTAGCCATATTCGGATTATCCGTCATTGCCGGCGTTTCCGGAAACAGCATCTGGAAGGGGCTGATCGGTGCCTGCCTCGGCCTGTTTGTTTCTTGTATCGGTATGGACAATATCAGCGGCACGACCAGATTTATTTTCGGTCAAAAAAAACTCATGGCCGGCGTAGATCTGATCATCGCCTTGATCGGCCTTTTTGCCATCTCCGAGATCTTGACGAAGTCCAAATACGATCCTAAAAAAGATCATAGATCGGTAAGAGCTTCCGAGATCGTAAAGGATAAAATCACGAAAGAGGAATACCGACGCTGCTGGAAGCCGATCGGCATCGGCTCTTTGGTCGGGGTCATCATCGGTGCGACTCCCGGTACCGGCGGAGGTCTGGCAGCGTTCATCGCCTATAATCAGACAAAACAGATGTCCAAGCACCCCGAGACCTTCGGCAAGGGCGAGATCGAGGGCGTAGCCGTATCCGAATCCGCCAACAACGGAGCCTGCGGTGCGACAATGATCCCCATGCTGACATTGGGTGTTCCCGGAGACGGTTCAACGGCTATTTTGATGGGGGCCTTCATGCTTCACGGAATGGTTCCCGGTCCGTCATTGTTTGTTGAGCAGGGCAACATTCTGTACGCGATCATGCTGGGACTGATCGTTGTTAATATCTTCATGTGGCTTGTCGGAAAAGTCTTTATCCGCTGGTATGCCAATATTACACGGATCCCCTTTGAGATCCTGGCTCCCATCGTATTGACCTTCTGTATTGCCGGCTCTTATTCCACCAACAACCGCATCTATGATATTTATATCATTCTGATCTTCGGTATCGTGGCCTATATCCTTCGGCGTCTCGACTTTCAGATGGTTCCTATTCTTTTAGGTATCGTCCTTGGCCCGCTGGCCGAAAAGAACTTCCGCCGCGCAATGGTGATCTCCGAGGGAAGCTGGCGTATTTTTCTTACTCGTCCCATTTCCTGTGCCTTTATCGTGATCGCTGTCGTGTCGGTAGTCATTTTCACCGTTCGCAGCAATCGCAGCCGCAGGCGTGCCCAAGCCAATGAAAAGGCTGCCTCGGGCGATTCGCAGCCGCAGCGGTAAGGCTGCGATGCCCTCTTTTTCCTGTTGCCGTTTGCGCCGTTCTCTGCTATAATCCATTTATTCTTGTGAAAGGCGCATGTTCTTCATGTGACGGTGATCCGATGATCAACAGATAATCGTTTCTGGCTATGTGAACACGATGGTGCTGTGGGTATGCGTATCCACAGCGGTTTGCGCAGGCCGGAAGGATCATCTGTTATTTCGGGCGCATTTTCAGAAGCACATCGTTTCACCCCCTGTGGGGTATGATCGCCTCGCTTTGACAGACGTTTCCGGTCTATGATGTCAAAGAGAGGTTTTTTTATGCTGCAAATCAATTCCCTTACCATAACTCACCGGAAAGACCTGCGTACGATCATCAGGGATCTTGACCTGGTTCTGGACCGTGGAGATAAAGCGGTCCTTATCGGGGAAGAAGGAAACGGCAAATCCACTTTGCTGAAATGGATCTGCGATCCGGCCCTCATCGAGAGCTATGCGGAGGCCGAAGGCTCGCGCTCCACGCAGGGAGAGCTGATCGCCTATCTTCCGCAGGAGCTTTCGGAAAAGGCTCTGGACGAACCTGTATCCGACTATTTTTCCGGGCTTCCGGCCTTTCAGGCGGCAAGCCCCGCCGAGCGGTATCAGCTCGCTGCCGGGATCGGCTTTCCGGGCGAATTGTTCTTCACCTGCCGGCCTATGCGCTCACTCTCCGGCGGAGAGCGGGTCAAGCTGCAGATGGCAGGGCTTCTTCTCGCCCACCCTGACATTCTTCTGCTCGACGAGCCCTCAAACGATATCGATCTGTCCACGCTGAAATGGCTGGAAAAAATGATAGACCGCTTTCCCGGCAGCGTGCTCTTTATTTCCCACGACGAAACGCTGATCGAAAGGACCGCGAACCGGGTCATCCTGCTCGAACAGCTTCGCCGGAAATCCGTCCCCCGTGCGACCGTTGCCAATATGCCGTTTGCGGCTTTTGCGGCAGAAAGACGGCAGGCCCTTGAAAAGCAGACGCAGATCGCCCTGAGCGAGCGCCGCGAAGAAAGGAAGGCTATGGATAGATTCCGCCGCATCGAGCAGGCGGTGGAATCGGATCTGCGCGGCGTTTCAAGGCAGGACCCCCACAGCGGCCGGCTGCTCAAAAAGAAAATGAAGGCCGTCAAATCACTGGAACGGCGTTATGAAAGGGAGCACGAGGAAATAACCGAGATCCCGGAGGAAGAAGCGGCCATTTCCATGCGTTTTGAAGGGCAGAAGCCCATCCCCGCCGGGAAAACGGTCCTTACGCTTTCCCTGCCCAGGCTTTGTGCCCCGGACGGAAAGGAGCTTGCGAAAAATATCGAACTGAGCGTCAAGGGTCCGGAGAAGCTCTGCATCATCGGAAGCAACGGTGCGGGAAAAACGACTCTGATCCGTTTGATTGCGGAAACGCTTCTTGCCCGCAGCGACATAACGGCATGCTATATGCCGCAGCATTATGAGGAAGCGCTGCCGTTTGAACTGACGCCGGTCCAGTATCTGACCCCCTCCGGAGACAAGAGCGAGGTGACAAAAGTGCGGACCTATCTCGGATCCATGAAATATACCGCCGACGAAACGGCCCATGCGATCCGGGAGCTTTCCGGCGGACAGCAGGCAAAGCTCCTGCTCTTAAAGATGAGCCTGACGGCAGCCGATGTCCTTATCCTTGATGAGCCGACCCGGAACCTTTCTCCGCTCTCCGGCCCCTTGATCCGGCAGCTTCTTAGGCAGTTTCCCGGTGCGATCATCAGTGTATCGCACGACCGGAAATTCATGACCGAGGTCTGCGGGAAGGTGTACCGGCTGGATAGTGACGGACTGACCGAGCTGCCGCAGATATAAGCGTCGCTCCCTTTCCGTTTCCGGTAGGATCCTCATCGTAAAGCGGCTGCCCGGACGATCGTCCCGGCAGCCGCAAAAGCATCTAAAGTCTTTATGTCAGGAAGTCCCGGAAAAGGCAGCGAACGGAACTACCGGCAGCAGAATACATATTTTTCAAACATATCTTTGGCCGCTTCCTCCCCGATCATTTTAACGAACTGGTCTGTGCCGGGGCTGCCGCTCCGGAAAAGGCGCTCCGCATAGGCTGCCGTCTTTTCCCGCTTTTCCTCCGCATCGCAGTAAGGGGCGGAGGCAATATTTTCCAGATAAGCGTCAAAATACGCCTGTGTGATCGTCCGCTCCTTCTCCTTCACCGCCTTGCCGGTCACGCCGAGCGAAAAGTCATAGCGCAGCGAGGCATCGCCGTAGGGAGTCTCCCGGTAAGGCCTCAGGGCCGCAAAGCGCTCCTTCGCTCTTCGGTAGGGCTTTTTCTCCTCTTCGCTCATCGGGCATGCCGCCGTATTATAAAAGGTATGAAGGAGCGTGTGGTTCCCGGCCGAGCGAATCAGATCGGCGCAGTAGAGCGGCAAGTCCTTGTTCCGCGCCGTCAGGATCACGCTTTCCATTTTCATCACACCGAATATTGCCTTCATCTCGATGACGCAGAGGTGGCCGAAGTCCGTCACTTCATAGGTCGTGACGGCAAAGTGTATGCCGTTTGCCGTGGCTTTGGCAAACGGGTTGCCGATGACCGGCTTTAAGCCGTACAGGCCGTGGAGGCCGGAAATAATGATCTCCTGCATGAGCGTTCCTTTCTATACTTCTGCCGCGCCGGGCTCCTCCATAAGCGGAGCCGCAAGCCCCTTGCCGCTCTTTTCCGTTACCGTCCGAAGCTGCTCCATCGCCGCTTCATATTCTGCCGCAAAATCTTCACAGCTCATCCTCAGCCCGCCCAGGCGGATCACCGCAAGCCGGATCAGATTATCGCCGCTGACCACAACAGGCATGGTGCCGTCTTTCTTTTCATGCCTCGCATTCAGCTCCTTTTCAATGAAAACATCAGCCGTTTCGTTTTCCGCGGTATAAATGACGGAAAGCGGGCGCCTCTCCTCGGCGGAGCCGCTTCCTCCCGCCACCTTATACCCGTCAAAAACAAGCTCGATATGCCTTCCGGTAAAGGCCGCATAATTCTGCAGACGGACCTGCAGGCTTTCCCGCGCAAGCGCCAGGCTTTTTTCCGAGAGGGATCTCAGCTCCGGCCAGGCAAAGATCAGGTTGTAGCCGTCAACGATCATTTCCTTCGGCCCGCCGAGCGCCACCGGTTCAAAGGAGACTTCGTCTATCGGTCTCCTCCTTTCGCCCGGCGAAGGGCGCTTGATGGGGCCGAATTCGCGCAGCATGATCGCTTCCAGCTCGTCATCCTCCCTTCGCGGACGGGCGGAGCTTTCTGAGGGAGCTGCCTCCGCCCGCCGCACGCTGCCGCGGGCAGAGGGGTCTTCCGACAGATACGGCAGATGCATGTAGCGCGGCACTTCGTCCCAGGGGACGGAAAAGCCGCCTCCGTTCCGGCAGAACACGGAATCCGGCGGATTTTCCCTGTCCGCCGCCGCGTCATAGCCCGCCGCACTGACGGCAGCCTCCTGATCATGGCAGAGGTCATATCCGTCCTGCCTTGTTCGGAGGCTTCCTCTCCCGCCGCTGAAGGAAGCCAGAAGAGCGGCATAGTCCTGCATCAGCGCGAGAGGTGCCCGCCCCTCGATCGTGCTCATGCCATCCTTCCCGCCTGTCTGCTCCGCTTCGCCTGAGCGCGCCCGGATATCGTTAAGCACCCGCCCCGTTTTATCCTGCGGAACCGTGATCTCAAAGGCGAGGAACGGCTCGAGCAGCGCCGTGCGTCCGAGCTTTTTCGCCTGCATCAGGCCCTGTCTTACCGCACGCCAGGCCGCCTCCCGAAAATCGCCGCCCTCCGTGTGCTTTTCGTGAAAGCGGCCGCCGAGAAGCACGATCTCGGCATCGGTCAGCTCACTTCCGGTCAGGACCCC
Organism: Lachnospiraceae bacterium; assembly: GCA_045600745.1. Classification (GTDB taxonomy): domain Bacteria; phylum Bacillota; class Clostridia; order Lachnospirales; family Lachnospiraceae; genus UBA6987. Next base: position 900 of record JAZRYN010000231.1, on the reverse strand, counting down.
CGGATGAAGCTTCCGGGCAAGCTGCCCCAGGATCAGGCGCCGCATATCGCCCGGCAGGTACCTGCCCCTATCCTCATCCGTGCAGACGATCCCGCTTCCGCGTGGGAGAGGCCGCAGCTCCAGATGCACCTCCGCATAATGCCTGAGCGGTTCGTAATGGCCGACGCCCTCCACGGGCGCCGTGAGCGTCTCCTTATAAAGGATCCTGCCCTGCTCCGGCACGATGCTCCAGCCAAAGCGTTCCTTCACTATCTCGGTCAGGATCTCCCCCTGCACCGGCCCCATCAGATCAACGAAGATCAGCCCCAGAGCTTCGTCATAGCGCAGATGGAGCGAGGGCTCCTCCTCGGCCAGCTTCTTCAAAGACGGCTCTGCAGCCTCGGGAAGCAGCCCCTCGGGAAGCCGCAGGTGATAGCGCATGACCGGCTCGAAAAATGCCGTGCCGGACGCTGCCCGGGCATTTCCCAGCACATCGCCCTCCCGGCTCAGCGCAAGGCCGGTCAGAACACCGATGCTGCCGGCGGAAAGCATTTCCTCCTGTTCATAGCGGCTGCCGGTGTAGCGCCTGATCTGGGTCGGTTTCTCACTTTCGCGGCCGTCCGCATAAACGATCTCCTCCCGCGGCCTGATCTTCCCGGAAAGACATTTGACATGCGTCAGGCGCACGCCCTTTTCGTCATAGCTGATTTTGTAAACGATCCCGCCGAAGGGCTCCTGCTCCGCCGCTGCTTTGTCTGAGGCAAGCGCTTCGAGCAGGTCGAGCAGCCGCTCCACGCCCTCCTCCTTAAGGCCGCTCCCGAAAATGACCGGAAAGGCCTTCCGCGCCTTTACCAGCCCGGCTCCGTCGCGCTTTGTCAGGGCTTCTCCGTTCAAATAGCGCTCAAGCATCGCCTCATCAAG
>JAZRYN010000230.1:0-2969 GCA_045600745.1 Lachnospiraceae bacterium | reverse complement strand
GGCCTCCTTGATCTTTTCGGGGTAGTTCATGGCCGCGACGATGAAGTTGTCAATGTCGGAAATGGTAAAACCGTTTTCGTCCCAGTCAAAGAAGGTGTTGCCCCAATAGTTGGTCTTGTCGTAATCGTTATACACACCGTCGAGGCAGTAGCGGAATTCAACGGCGCGGAAGCCGCTGACAGCGCACTGCAGAAGCTCTGCGTCGTGCTCCTTGGCCACGAGACTGTGGTAGGCATTGGGAACGGGAACGTAGCCGTAGCCGTGGTAGATGTAATCGTCGCCGTAGACGAGCCAGTAGGCTTCCGAGTTCTGGTCAAACTGCGTCTCCTCGCCGCTCTTGGTCAGACCGCAGCCGGCGGCAATGCTGTCACCGACGCACATATACTTGTTGTAGTCGGGGTAGTAGTCGATGTGCTCGGCCAGTCCGGGGATGCAGAACAGGCTGAGTGCCATGGCGAGTGTCAGGATAAGTGACAATGCTCTTTTGTTTTTCATATTTTTCTTTGCTCCTTTTACACGGCAGCGGTCATGCTGTCGATTTTGTGCTCATAGTCTGCCGCGAGCTTTTTGTAATCGATCTTACCCATGCCGGTGTAGGGCATGCTGTCGACGAAAACGACGTCGCAGGGGCGGCCTCTGTCCTCGACCTTGGTGTTGATGAAATCCCAGAGAGCTTTTTCGGATTCCGCCGTGCGGGACTTGTCCGTGAGCTCGATCACGGCGAGGGGCAGATCGCCCATGGCGCGGCTGCGGTCCTTGACGCCGACAACGGCGCAGGCTTCCACGTTCTCAATGGCGCCGAGCATACCCTCGAGCTGGATGGGGAAGATCTTGTGCCCGTCGAAGCGGGTGATCATTCTCTTGATGCGGCCCTTGATGAAGAGGAAGCCGTCCTCGTCGAGAACGCCGAGGTCGCCGGAATGGATCCACATCTGTCCGTCGGGATGCTTTTTCATGACCTGCTGTGTCTCTTCATCGTTGCAGAAGTAGCCCATCATGAGGGAGGGGCCGGAGATGCAGATCTCGCCCTCCTCGTCGTAGCCGAGCTCCTCGGTGGTATCGGGCTTGAAGATGCCGATGACCGTAGTGAGCAGGGGATAGCCGACGCTGAGGCTCTTGAAGTTGCCGCCGCAGCAGCAGGAGGCCGCAGAGGATACCTCGCTCATGCCGTAACCCTGCGAGAGGGGATACTTGCAGCCGTGCTCCTTGAGGAAGTTGTTGACCTTGCCCTCCAGACCGGCGTTCATGGTGTCTCCGCCGCTGCCGGCCGTCTCAAAGAAGCTGAGATCGAAGCCGTTGGCCATTTCCTTGCTGTTCATGAGCTTTTCGTAGTGAGCGGGAACGAGCAGGGTATGGGCGGGGCGGTACTTCTTTATGTAGTAGCCCACCTTGTCGGCATCGAACTTGGGGAACATGACGATCTCCAGACCCAGCGAGAGCGGCATATGCAGGCTCGCTACGATGCCGTAGGAGGTGAAGGCCGGAATGATGTCCATAAAGCGCTGATGGCGGGTATAGCTCACGCCGCAGTGGCGGAAGTCGAGTGCGATGGCGTTGAAGCCGTCGTTCGAGAGCATAACGCCCTTGGGAGAGCCGGTGGTGCCGCCGGTAAGCGCGGTCGCCACCAGATCGGTCTCGCCGTAAGCGGAGGTCTCGGTGGTCTTGCCCTTGCCGAGGCTGAGAAAGCCCTTCCAGCTCAGGAGCTTGTCCGTGTAGGCGATCTTCGGAGCGGGCATCTTGAACTGCTTCAGAAAACGCACCGCAAAGGGCATATAGTTATCGGTGGAAATGATGATCGTCTTTTCGATGTTCAATTCCTCGATGAGCCCGGCAAAGCGCTCATAGGCGATATCGAGGAGCAGCAGGATCTTCGCCTTGGCGTTGACGATGAAGCTTCTGTGATCGTCGGGAGTCCTTCTCGGGTCGAGGGTGAGCATGGAAGCGCCGATCTTGTTCAGACCGTAGAGCGCCATGGCCATCTCGGGGATCGTAGCCGAGCAGCAGGCCACCATATCGCCCTTTTTGACGCCTAATTCAACAAAAGATGCGGCGCAGTTGTCAGCCGTGTCGAGAAGCTCGCCGTAGCTGATCCTCTTGCCGAAATAGTTAATGGCCGTGTTTCCTTCATGGCCTTTATTATTTTCACGGACATAGGTGTAGATCGTCTTCCTGGGAAATTCTGCTTTTTTTGCTTCCTCGCTGTAATATTTAAGCCAGGGCTTTTCCTGTGAGGGCTTCAGCATTATAGCATCCGAATCGTGCAAGATATTTTCCTCCAATCGATGTGATAAACTTAACATTTATATAATTTTTTTATATATGTATAACGATATACTCAATTACAGATATTGTCAATAGAATTTGTAAACTTTTTATTTTGAAATGTTTTGAAATATTCTGTTTTGCAGGAATGGAAATATTGACGACAAATATTACGGCAATGTACGCAATCTCGCATAAATAAAGACGGATTTTTCATGCTTACATTTCTTTATATGAAATAAAACATAATAAAAAACAAGAATTCGACATTTTGGTTAATATTACTCTTGCAAAATTAAAAGATTTAGTATAATATTATACGTAATTAAAACAATAGTATAAATGCGGAGGATAAAGGAATGGCAGCATCCAATAGAATGGTGGAAAAATCAAAGCGTGCGATCAAAGACGCCATGCTTGATCTGATGTATGAAAAGGACTTCAACTCGATCACGGTCAACGAGCTGCTGAAGAAGGCGAACATCAGCCGCGGCACATTTTATGCGCACTTCAAAAATCTGGAGGATGTGCGGCAGCAGCTGATCGGCGACCTCTATGCCCATGCGGACTCGCTCTTTGAGAACTACAAGGCCAACGATCTGGCGGATGATCCGATGCCGCTCATGAAGCTGGCGACCGAAATGATGTTCGCAAGCCGTGACCCGGCGAAGCGGCTTTTCCGCTTTGTCAATGTCTATGATCTGGGC
>JAZRYN010000229.1:0-7851 GCA_045600745.1 Lachnospiraceae bacterium | reverse complement strand
GCTTCGACCTCATTCTTGAGGGCGTCCAGTTCTTTTTACGTTTTCATGAAGAGACTCCTTTCAAATCTATCAAATTGTCTATAAGACTTCATTGCCTTACAGTAAATTATACGCAGATGAATGAAACATGGCAATTAATCTCGTATAATCCCCTTGTTTAAATTTAGTTAATCGCATAACTGAATTATACCACAAACGCCGAGGCTTATCACCCCGGCGTTTCGTGTTGTGTGCCTTTTTATGAAGCGAGCTGCCGCACGTTAGTGCGACAGCCCCTTGATCGTTATGTAACAGAAATAAGACGGGAGAGGTCAGCAGGACAGCTCGGCCAGGTTCACCAGCACCTCGACCATCTTGTTCATGGCGGGGACAGAGACAAATTCGTTGATCCCGTGGAAGTTTTCGCCGCCGGTGGACAGGTTCGGGCAGGGCAGTCCCAGGAAGGAAAGCTGCGCGCCGTCGGTGCCGCCGCGGATCGGTACGGTCGCGGGCATGACGCCGGCCTTTTCCATGGCTGCCGCTGCACGGTCGATCACCTCCATCACCGGAAGGATCTTTTCTTTCATGTTGCGGTATTGGTCACGAAGCGCAAGCTCGACAGTGCCCTCGCCGTACTTGCCGTTCAAAAAGGCGGCAGCGCGCGCCATCATCTGCTTCCGATCTTCAAGGATTTCCGCGTCGTGATCCCTCAGGATATACTGGATGACGACCTCCGATTCATTGCCCTCGATCTCCGAAGCGTGATAGAAGCCCTCGTAACCTTCGGTGTGGGCGGGGGTCTCGGCGGCAGGCAGGAGGCCGATGAATTCCGCGGCGATCAGGACGGCATTTTTCATTCTGTTTTTGGCGGAACCGGGATGAATGTTGATCCCGTGAACAGTGACCACGCCCGCAGCCGCATTGAAATTCTCGTATTCGATCTCGCCGAGCCGCCCGCCGTCCACGGTATAGGCGTAGGCGGCGGAAAAATAGTCAAGGTCAAAATGCTCCGGCCCGCGCCCGACTTCCTCATCCGGCGTGAAGGCAACGGAAATGCGGCCGTGCCGGATCTCGGGATGGGCGAGCAGGTATTCCGCGGCGGTCACGATTTCGGCAATGCCGGCCTTGTCATCGGCGCCGAGAAGCGTGGTCCCGTCGGTCACGATCAGCTCCTGCCCCTCATAGTCCTTCAGGAAAGGAAAGTCCTTGACGCTTGTAACGGCGCCGCTTGTTAGGCGGATATCGCCGCCGGCATAGACGAGGCGCTGCGGACGGATATCCTTTCCGGAAACGGCAGGAGAGGTATCCATGTGGGCGATAAAGCCGATGGGCGCTGCCTCTTCACAGCCCGGCGACGCCGGCAGGAAGGCGTAGACCCGCCCGAATTCGTCGCGGCGGACACCGTCAAGGCCAAGCTCTTTGAGCTCGGCGGCCAGATGGTCCGCGAGAGGGAGCTGGCAGGCCGTTGAGGGCACCGCCTCACTCCTTTCATCCGAAGTGGTTTCAAACGCCACATAGCGTAAAAAACGTTCATCAACCTTCATGGGTATTCTTCTCCTTGTTTTATGAGGAAACAGCATTAGAAAGCCCGGCCGCTTTACAGACCGCTTGTTCAGGGCGGATTTCGCGGCGTCAGGACTTAAGGCGTGATCAATTCGTATTCGCGGTTGCCGACGCCGATTTCGGCAGCGGCTTCGAGCGTGAGCTCGCCGTGACGGGTGTGGACCCGCTCCAGAAAATGTTCCCGGCCGGGGTCGCTCGACGCGTAAATGAGGTCAAGGCAGGCCTGATCGACGGCAACGGGGTCGAGAGAGGCCAGAACGCCGATGTCTGCCATGCAGGGATCCTCTGCCACGTCGCAGCAGTCGCAGTCAACGGACAGATTCTTCATCACATTGATGTAGAGGGCTCGGCCGCCAAAATGATCCACGACGGATTTGGCGGCGTCGGCCATGCTTTCCAGAAAACGGTCGCCGGCGGCATGGGACCAGCAGGCAGCCTGATCGTCGGTGTAGCCGGCCGAGTGGATCAACGCCTTCCCGGCGGTCGAAGCGATGCCGATGGAGAGCTGCTTTAGGGCTCCGCCGTAGCCGCCCATCGGGTGCCCCTTAAAGTGTGAGAGCACGAGCAGGCTGTCGTAACGGGCAAGATTCCTGCCGACAAGATTTTCCTTGAGGATCTTGCCGCCTTTTACCGGCAGGACCATATCCGGCCCCTCCGCATCCATCAGGTCAAAGGGGAAGGCCGTGTCCCAGCCGTGCCGGCGAATGAGCCGGCGGTGCTTGGGCGTTGAATTTCGCTCGCCCGCATAGGCCGTGTTGCACTCGACGACCGTACCGCCTGCCTCATCGATGACCGGCTTCCAGAATTCGGGCTTCAGGTAGTTCTGATTGCCTTCTTCGCCGGAATGGAGCTTGATAGCGAGCTTTTCCTTCGGCAGCGGCCCGAGCAGCCGGTAGAGCGCAAGCACGCTCTCGGGCGCGGCCTTGGGGATAAAATAGACTTTTGCTTTTTCCATAGTTGACCTCGTTTTCTTTCTGCCTGCCTGATGAGAGGCGGGAAAACAGGATGATCGGAAGTCTCTGCAGGACAGCGCCGCTTAACGCACGGCGACCTCCAGCGCGATCTCCATCATCTGGGTAAAGGTGTTTTGCCGTTCCTCGGCGGTCGTGATCTCGTCCAGATAGATGTGGTCGGAGATCGTGAAAATACCGAGCGCGTGCTTTCCGGCACGGGCGGCGTTGGTGTACAGGGCGGCCGTTTCCATTTCCACGCAGAGCGCGCCCATGCCGCGCCAGTTGTCGTTCTGCTCCCGGTCGGCGCTGTAGAAGGTGTCGGAGGAGAAGACATTTCCGACAAAATGGCGGACGCCCATTTCCTGCGCAATGGCATCGGCCTTTTTTAACAGATCAAAATCCGCGATCGGGGCGTAGGTGCCGCGCAGGTCAAACTGGCTGCAGTAGGCGGAATTGGTACAGGCCCCCTCGGCGATGACGACGTCGCGCAGGTGGATATGATCCTGCAGCGAGCCGGCGGAGCCGATGCGGATGATGTTTTCCACACCGAAAAAGTTGAACAGCTCGTAGCTGTAAATACCGATAGAGGGAATGCCCATGCCGCTTGCCATGACTGAGACGGGCTTGCCCTTGTACAGACCGGTGTAGCCCTGCACACCGCGGACATTGTTGACAAGACGGGCGTCGGAAAGGAAGTTCTCCGCCACGAATTTGCTGCGGAGCGGGTCGCCCGGCATGAGGACGGTCTCGGCAAAGTCTGCCGGAGCCGCATTGATGTGAGGGGTAGGATAAGCTGCCATAAATGCCTCCTTATATTGATCGGCCGGGCAATGCGTGTCCGGAATGGTACGTTGACATTCGGCCCGCGGCCTTTTATACTGGCTTTATTATAGCGTAAAAAGGGCTTTTTGCCTATAAGAATTTGCGGCGGTGCCGTTCTGCGCTGCGGGAGAAAAGGTCAGGCCGTAAGCCGCCGCGGAAAGAAAAGATGATGAGTGAATATCTGCAGCATCCCTTCGGGCCGTTATACGACGCCTCTTCGCGCATCCTGATCCTCGGCTCATTCCCTTCGGTAAAGTCACGTGAACAAAAATTTTTCTACGGCCATCCGCAGAACCGGTTCTGGCGTCTGACCGCGGGACTTCTGGACGAACCGCTGCCTCAGACAACGGAGGAAAAGCGCGGAATGCTTCTCTCGCACCATATCGCGCTCTGGGACACGGTAGCCGCCTGCACCCTGAGAGGCTCCTCTGATGCTTCGATCAGGGATGCCGTTCCGAACGATCTGTCGGGCATTCTTTCTGCCGCGGACATCCGGACGATCTACTGCAACGGAAACACTTCCTGGCAGCTGTATGAAAGATACGTCAGGCCGGTCACGGGAAGATCCGCAGTAAAACTGCCCTCGACAAGCCCCGCCAATGCCGCATGGAGCATGGAAAAGCTTGCCGAAGCGTGGAAGGTCATTTTGAAAGACCTGTAAAAGATCTGCCCGGCTGACGAACCGGGCAGATCGAAGCAGAGACGAAAATCGGTCTGAAAAGCTTAAAGATCTTTGATGAAGCAGATGCAGCGGGAGACTTCGGCAAAGCCGGCGGCTTCTCTGAGCGAGGCGCCGGCGGTATCGCCTGCGGCGCAGTCTGCGGCAAGCTGCCGGCAGCCCATTTCCCGCGCCCAGTTGCCGGCCGCGTGCGTAAGCTCCCGGGCAGGCGCTTCTCCGGCATTCTTTGCCAGATAGAGCCCTTCAAGATACGCAACGCCGCATTCATTTTCCTTTGCTCCCTCCACATAGTCATGCCGGATGCGCACGTGGGCGAGGCCGGTCAGCCGTCCGTCCCGCCGGAAGCCGAAAAGCGCCGCCTCCGGGTCGGTGAGCTGTGTCCCGAAAAGCTGAGCGGCTTCTTCTCCGTGTCCGGGCATAAACGCTTCGGCGAAAAGCGCAAGCTCCGGAAGCTCTTCCGTATCAAGGCGGAAGGCACCGTCCTTACGGAGCTCGTTCTGCCTGCGCTGGAGCAGCTCGCTGAACAGACGGTACAGCAGGCCGCTGCTGATGCCGTACAGCACAAAGGGCGTTTCGCCGTCCATCAGTCCGGCAAGCTGCCCGCGCAGCTCGGTATCGCTCATGGAGGCGGGCGCTTCTCCGGCAGGAAAGGCGTCTGTGCCCTCCTCTTCCAGCTTGCGGAGCGCGTCGCGGAAAAGAAGCTCTGCACCGCTGCTGCGGTAGTCAAGCAGAAATCCGCCGAGTTCTTCCCGGAAATCCGGCGGCACGTTCTCTCCGAAATCGCGGCACCAGGCACGTTTTTCGGGGGAACTCAGCACGCTGCGCAGGAAGGCGAGCGAATGCTCTAGATAAGCTAAAGAAATGCTGCTGTTCATATCTTCTCCGTATGGTCAGGCAAATATCGTTTTCAGCGTCAGCCTGCCGTCCTCTGCCCGGACGCCAGCCAAAGCGCCGGAGACAAACGGCATCATCGGCGGCAGGTGGCCAAGGTCGGCGTTGAGCAGGAGAGGGACGCCGAGCCTTCCCAGCACCTCCGCGGCGGCGTCATCGTAGCCAAGCCCCATGAAATCCTCACCGAAATGCATGGGTCTGCCCCAAATGAAGCCGCTTGCATTCCGGAACCAGCCTGCCTCACGCAGCTGCCAGAGCGCCCGCCTCACATCCATGGCGGAGAGGTCGCAGGCCTCTAAGAACCAAATGATGCCGTCGCTTTTGTAGCGTTCGGCAAAATCGGCCGCCCGATCAAAACGGGTCCCGCAGAGCGTGGTCAGACAGTCAAGACATCCGCCGATCAGGCCTCCGCCGAATCCGGCCTTTCCGCCGCCGTAAACGGTCATGCCGTAAGGCTCGGTGATATGGTACGGGGCGAAGGGATGCGCCTCATCCTTTAAGGACTCTTTTTCCCAGCCGTCATAGTTCGAAAAAACGGTCTTGCTTCCGGTAAGGACGGCAAAAGCGTCCTGCACGGCGGCATGCAGCGGCTGCATCCCGAAGGCCGAGACGCAGGGCCCGTAGACCGCAGCGGTATCGCAGAGCGTCGGCAGGGTAAAGGTCAGATTGGTGTTGTCGGAATAACCCAAAAACCAGTGCGGCTTTGCCCGGCTGATCGCCTCGAAATCCACGAAGGGAAGATCCTCGCACATGGTTTCTCCGCCGCCGCAGGAGATCATTACGTCGGCGCGGTCATTTAAGAAAAAATCGTTGATCTCGGCCGCACATGCCTCGGGCGTGCTGCTTTTTCCGATGCCGTTTTCCGCATAGCAGTTCGGCCCGGTCACCGTGGCATAGCCCTCGTCCCGGAACCGGGACAGAGCGGCCTCAAAGGCGCTGCGGTATGGCTCTAAAGAACAGCCGAAGGACGGAGCGATAAATCCGATCCGTCCTCCGGGCTCCAGAAATTCCGGATATCTCATCTGGGCTTCCTCAATCTTCGGCAGAGTCACCGGGCGTCTTGCCGGTCTTTTCCGCTTCTGCCGCCGCCTCGAGAGCGGCTTCCGCCTCCTGCACGGCCGCTTCCTCGGCGTAGAGCTCTTCCGTCCCCTCGAGCGGAACATGAAGACCGTCGCCGGAGGCTGACAGGACGCGCGGCTTTACCGGCTTTTTCACCGGTGAGGACGGTATCTTTTCCGCCTGCTTTTTCTTTTCCTCGGCTTCAAGTTTTTTCTTTTCCTCGGCCTCAAGCCTTGCCTTTTCTTCCGCCTCGGCGATCTCGCTTAAAGCTTTTTTCCTGCGGGAGCTGTCCGCGGCGCGGGAAATGATCAGGTAAAGCGAGATCCCGACGATCGCAGCCGACAGGAGAATGACGGCAAGCAGGGGAAAACGCTTGGCGTATTCGGCAGTGAAAACGGCGTCGCGGGCAAGCAGATAGGGCTCGCCGTCCTTGACAGCGGTGCCGTCTTCGGTGTACCAGCTGACGAATTTGTAGCCGCGCTTTCCGGAGGCATCGGGGAGCCCGAGCGCCTCGCCGTAGACCTGTTTGATCTCTTCGGTATGGCTGCCGGAATCAAGGCTTATGGTATAGGTGTTCGGCTCCATGATCGCATTCACCTGAAAGGGCTCGCGCTTAAAGGAAAGAGCGCAGCTCACCCCGGACTGATAGGGCGTACCGTCGGGATCCTGCCAGGCGACGAAATGATAGCCGTCCGTTTCCGCTTCTATGGCGGAGAGATCGGGGGAAACGAAGCCTTCGACCTCGATTTCCTTCCAGACATTTCCTTCAAAGAGCAGCTGATAGGTCACTTTGCCGGTGCCGGTATTGTCGCCCAGGTCAAATTCGCCGATGACCTTGTCGCAGTAAGAAGAGAAGACCTCCTCGGCCAGACCCTCGGGCGCCGGATAAGCCGCCCGGAAAGCGGCGGTCGCCCGGATGTGCGGATAGTCCGCCGAAGGGATCTCAGGCATGAAGTCGTCGGCGATCGCTGCCTCCGGAGCTGCATAATAGACGCTGCCGTTGCTTTCGGAGGGAAGCTCGTGGCGGGGATAGGCAATGGCTTTATTTCTTTTCAGTGAGGAGAAGCTGTCGTCGATCACCAGACAGGCCTGCGTGCGGAGCTCCTTTAACGACCAGATATCGCCGGGAACCGTGTGCCATGCAGCGGCCTTTGCGGCTTTAAGAACAGCCTCTTCGTAGGCCTTCTCGGCAGCCTTCAGGGCTTCTTCTTTGGCCTTTTTATCTGCCTCATCGGCGGCCTTATCATCTTTTTTGTCTGCGCCTTCTGCTGCCTCTGTCTCTGATCCTTCCCCGTCTTCTTCCGTCACTTCCTCCGGGAAATAATCCCCGCGGGGGACTTCGGGCTTGCTGTAGGAGGCGTCTGCGGTGTTGTCGGCAATGGTGCAGAAGGCAAGGCCGACCTGATAAGGAAGGTCACCCGCGCCCATTCCTTCAAGGTACAGAAGGGCGTACGCATTGAGCGCAGTGTTGCCGTAGAGGGAGGAATTAAGGATCTGAATGTCCGTGTCACGGTCTGCCTTTACATAAACAGCGCCGCCCATCCCGGTTTCTGCCTGCAGGCCCTCTTTGCCTTCTCTGATGCGGGCGGATTCGGCACGGTTCCTGGCCATAACGCCGTCGCGGAACATAAGCTCCGTGTTTTCTGCCGCAAGTGCGCCGCCTAAAGAAGCACGGTTCAGGGCAAGCGTACAGCCGTTCATCGTCAGGCGGCTGTTTTTGGCATAAACAGCGCCGCCCTTTGTGGCGTCGGGAGCTTCGGGCTTCTGCTCGGCTTCGGAACCGGCTTCAGTCTCAGTCTCGGTCTCGGTCTCGGAAGCGCTGCCGTCGGCTTTTTCTTCCGTTTCCTTTTTTTCCTCCGCCAGATACTGGTGACTGGCTTCATTGTCGGTCAGGCTGCAGCGAGC
>JAZRYN010000228.1:0-5179 GCA_045600745.1 Lachnospiraceae bacterium | reverse complement strand
CAGGCGTTGGCGAAAAAAGAGGGTCTGATGTGCGGTATTTCCTCCGGCACGAATGTGGCGGCGGCGATTCATCTGGCCAAGGAGCTCGGACCGGGCAAGACCGTGGTGACGGTTCTGCCGGACACGGCGGAACGCTATTTCTCGACCCCGCTCTTTGAAGGGGAATAAAACACAAAAGCCGGACGGATACACGCCCGGCTTTTCCTTTGCAAAAAAAGAAAAGCCTTCTCACCCGAGAAGACTCTTTTTGTGCAGATGGGGGGACTTGAACCCCCACCCAAGTACATGGACATGAACCTGAATCATGCGCGTATGCCAATTCCGCCACATCTGCAAAGGAAAAGCGCGAGACGGGGATCGAACCCGCGACCCCCACCTTGGCAAGGTGGTGCTCCACCGCTGAGCCACTCGCGCATACGCTGCCATTTCGCGGCGCAAGAGTGATATTACAACAAGATAGGGAAAAAGTCAACACCTTTTTTGAAAAAACTTTCCCGTTCGTAAAAATTCGTAAAAATCAGGAAAAATTAAGCCCTTCCGATCAAAACCCCAATTCTTCATCGACAAGGATGACCTTGATGCGGTTCGGAACAAACTGCATGCCCTCAACGGAGTATTTGGAGCATATCCGCTTTTTGGAGGCGCAGCCGGAAGTCATGTTTTCCCAGCAGTTCTGGTCAACGGACAGGCAGCGGCCCTTGAGCTCACAGTAGGTGCCGGTGGAAAGGCGCTTGGCGTTAAGCGGAGCGGCTATCGTCTTGACACGGAGAATGGCCTCCCTTAGCGTCGGCACGATCTTGTTCCTGCCGACAATGACGATCACGGAGAGAGGCCCGTGACCGAGTGCCGCGATACGGTTGCCGCGGCCGTCGACATTGTAGAGGAGCCCGTCCTCGGTGACGGCGTTGCTGCTCATGAAAAAGACGTCGGCGGACAGTCCCTGGCGGAGCTTTTCTTCCTTTTCCTCCTCGGAAGAGAAATCATAGCGGTCGATAAAGCGGTATTTTCCGCTCCTGAGATCCGACAGAAGATCAAGCTCGTCCAGTGTGGCGGAGCCGCCGACGGCAACGCTTGCGCCCTCGGGGATCATCTCGAGTGCCAGGGCCCGGGCTTCTTCTTTTGTCTCGACATAGTAAGCGGAAAAACGGTTCTTGTTAAGGTTGACAAGGGTGTTGGTGATCGCTTCGGTCATAGCAGCCTCCGGAAAAACTTGATAAGCCTATCGTAGCCGAAAGTGCGATTTTCTGCAAGCCTTGCTTGAAGATTATTTCAGCCTGTGGTACGCTCTTCTTATCAATTTTTGGAGGTGCCGTATGGTCAGACATCTGATTTTATGGAAGCTTAAGGATGAACTTTCCCCGGAAGAAAAGGAAAGGAGAAAGCAGGACATCAAAACCGGTTTGGAAGGCCTTAACGGTCAGATCCCGGGGCTTTTGTCGATAAAGGTGAGAACGGAGTATCTGCCCTCGACGACGGTCGATCTGATGCTTGATTCCTTATTTGAAAGCGAAGCGGCCTTAAAGGGATATTCCGTTCACCCGGCGCATGTTCATGTGGCAGACAGCTTTGTCAGACCGTTTACCGCGCACCGCGCCTGCATCGACTATGAGGTCACGGAAGATGCCTGAGAAGGAGTTTTTCTGCCTGAAATGCGGAAGGAGGGAGCCGCTCTCCACGCGCCTTTCCCACTGCCCCTGCGGAGGCCTCTGGAGCTTATCCCAAAGGCTGCCGGAATTTCGGCCGGAGCTTATTGATAAGGCGGAATGGAGCCTGTTCCGCTACCGGGCCTTTATGGCGTTAGATGATGAAAGCTGGAGAGCCGTCACCCTCGGCGAGGGAATGACGCCGGTCGTCAGGCTGGAGGAAAATGTTCTAGCCAAGATCGATTATATGATGCCGACGCTCTCGTTCAAGGATCGCGGCGCAGCAGTTCTGATGGCTCATTGCCGGGCGATCGGCGTGGATAAGGTCGTTCAGGATTCGAGCGGCAACGCAGGAAATGCAGTAGCGGCCTATGCGGCACGGGCGGGAATCGCCTGTGAGATCTTCGTACCGGAAGGGACGAGCCCGAAAAAGATCGATATGATCCGCGCACACGGAGCGGTCTGCCGCGTCGTTCCCGGCTCCCGCGACCATTGCGCCGACGTGTGCCGAAAGAAGGCGGAGAAAGAGGGCCGCTATTACGCCAATCATGTTTATAATCCGCTGTTTTACGAAGGGACGAAAACGTATATTTATGAGGTCTATGAGCAGCTTGGACGGATCCCGGAAAATCTGGTCATTCCGGTCGGAAACGGGACCTTGCTTTTAGGGGCGGTGAAGGCGCTTGAACATTTGCTCGATTCCGGCTGCATCGACCGCTTTCCGCAGATCTGGGCGATCCAGTCCGCCTGCTGCGATCCGCTCTATCAGGCGGCCAAAGCAGGCATGACAAAACCGGCTGCCGTATCGCCCGCGCCCACGCTTGCGGAAGGAATCGCCATCGGAGAGCCGATGCGGGGAGAAGAGATCCTGTCACTCGCCGTCAAATGGAGGATCCGTTTTGTGCAGGTACAGGATGAGGCGATCTTAGCTGCCCGCGCTGCGCTTGCGAAGAAAGGCTTCTACGTTGAACATACGACGGCAGCCAATTATGCGGTCACCGACCGGATACGCAAAGAGACCGGCAGGGCAGAGGATATTTTGATCACGCTCTGCGGAGCCGGTCTGAAATCGGATCATTAATAGTGGGGAAAAGCCCGCAAAAGGCTGTCTCAAAACAAGAGATCACCAGCCGAAATTCTCAAAGATAACGATGTTTCCGAGCGCTTCTGCGGCCCTTAGGTCTTCTTGTGTCCGGATCGTCCAGCTGACCTCCTGCACCTTATAGAGCTTGCGGCAAAGCTGCAGCTCGGGAAGCGAGCGTGCGGTGAAATCATAAGCAATAAAATCGGGACAGGCTATAAAATTATACAGAAGATGCTGCACCATGAAGCGGGAGATCTTTTTGACGCCGCTGCTGTTTGTATCGGAACCGGTGAGATCGGCAGAGAGCTGACCGCGGATGACCTCCGGTCGGTTTGTGCGAAGCCAGCTTAACGCCCGCGAATCGAAGCTTTCCACGCAGTAGTTCACATCATAGCGATCAAGGACGGCCATGGTCTTTTCGGCAAGCTCGGCATAGTTATTGCCGCTTACCTTAAGCTCAACGATCAGCGGCTCGGGGCGTCCGGCAAAGAGCTTCAGGACGTCTTCAAACAGGGGAACGGTTTCCTCGGTATAATCAAGCTTTAGCTGAGGCAGGTCCTTAGCGGTCAGATCTTCGATCATTGCGTCTGCCCCGCACATGCGGCCCAGGTGGCTGTCATGGATGACGGCGAGCTGACCGTCCTTCATCAGGTGGACGTCAAGCTCGGCGCCGAATCCGTGATCCAGCGCTTCCCGGAAGGCGGAAAGGCTGTTTTCCGGCTTTCCGTCATGGTGAAGGCCGCGATGCGCATAACGGTATTTTTTCAGCTCCTCAAGGCCCTTTTGCCCCTTGCGGCATTGAAGGGCAAACAGCAGAAGAGCGGCTGCGGGGAGCACGACAAGAAGCAGGAAGAAAAAGACATATTTCAGGATGCCGAATACCGTGCTCAGGCGCTCTAAGCCAAGCAGGGCAAGGAGCTCGCGGCGCTTTGCTCTTTTTTCTTTCTTAACTTTCTTCAATCCTTTCCTTTTACTCATGTTTCTTCCTCCTCAAGCTTCCGGGCCATTTCATCGATCAGCGCGAAGACCGTCTGCTCGATCGGGCTGCCGCTACGGTAGTCGGCCGGGAGAATATAATCGACCCGGTCATATTGAAGGAGCCGCTCGGCCGTCCGCGGGTCGGTATGATAGATCCCGATGGAATGGCCGCCGTTTTCCTTGGTCAGCTTCATGCAGGGCACGTCGGTTATCCCGTCGCCGATATAGATCATACGGGAAAAGGGGACTCTTTTTTCTTCCTCGGCCATGTGCTCGTTCAGAAGCTTATCCTCGTTGATATCCAGGACCCCTTTGTTGATCCGGTAAATAAACTGCGTTTTTGAAGTGTAGTTGACGGCTGTTGCCGGCCAGAAGGGAACGCCGTTTTCCTTGTAGCAGAAGGAGGCGGCGTAGATCTTCTTGAATTCTCCGGCAATGGTGGTGCCTTCGATGATTTCTTTTATTCCGGAGGAGATGCTGTAATGCTCTGCCTGCAGTCCTTTTGAGGAAGCGTAGCGGTTGACGCGCGAAAACCAGCTGTCCACACCGGGGAAAAGCTCAACGTGGCTGCCGACCTCATTTAACGAGCGGCGCGTCACGAGCTGCTTTCCTTCGGACAGCTCAAGCATCATGAGCATATAGGCGAGGATGCCGTCCATTTCGTATTTCACGGCAGTATCGTTGCATTTGCTCCAGAATTCTCCGGCGCTCATGCCGAGCCCCGGAATGAAAGCATATTCCTCCATGTCTCGGGGCGAGAGTGTCCGGTCAAAATCATACATCATGGCCAGAATGGGTTTTTCGATCATGACAGACTCCGTGCGGAGGCTCAGTCCTCCGGATGTGTGGATGCGGCGTCCTTAACGGAAGAAACGGCATCTTCGTCTTCGGCTCCATCGCCGATAAGCGTGACTTCTTCTTCGGTCTCCTTTCCGCTTTCCTCAAGGTGAAGGGCTTCCTGCACCTTCTTTTTGGCCTTGCGGAAACGAATGATCAGAAAGGCGCTTACGGCGATCACGACACCAACGATGGCTTCGATGGTGGCGCTCATGACAGCTACGTCAATATAAAGCGGTAAGATCATGATAATTTACTCCTTGCTGTTATGATGTGTCAGGCGTCCGATCAGATAGCGGACACCGTATTGACCGTGAGAACCGGCGTGATAAAAGTATTGCTCACGCAGCTTCCCGGCGTCGCCGGAGGAAGAAGAGGCAAGCAGCTCCGCCGCCGCAGAGGCGGCATTTTTTGCCTCCTCTTTTTCGATCGAACGGCCGAGGCGGCTGCGCAGGAGGATACCCTGCGGCTGAATTCCGATAGCCTGCCAGTTGGGGTTTTCCACCTTCATCTTGGTGTTGACAAAGATGACGGGCCGGCCGCTGGCCAGCCCGAATTCGATACCGATGTCCGACCAGTCGGTAATGAGCAGGTCGGAGGAGTAGACGGAAAAGCCCGAGGAAAAGTCATATTCAAA
>JAZRYN010000227.1:0-14919 GCA_045600745.1 Lachnospiraceae bacterium | reverse complement strand
AAATGGCGCTGCTGACGGCCTGAACGGCTTCGTCCTGACCGACGACCCGCTTATGCAGGATCTCGGGCAGGCGAAGGAGCTTCTGCCGTTCCCCCTCCATCAGCCGGGTAACGGGGATCCCGGTCCAGCGGGCGACCACCGCGGCAATTTCCTCCTCCGTCACAGTGTCCCGGACCATCGGATCCCGGCTGCGGTCTTCGGAGGCTTTTTTGGCCTTTTCCAGCTCCTCTTCAAGCTTCGGCAGCTCGGAGAATTTCAGGCGGGAGGCCTTTTCATAGTCATAGGAACGCTGCGCGGCCTCGATTTCGAGCTGCATGGCGTCGATTTTTTCTTTCAGCTTCTTGGTGTTTTCGACCGCGTTTTTTTCCAGATCCCAGGCGGATCTTTTCTCGTTGAATTCGTCGCGGCAGGCCGCAAGCTCCTCCCCGAGCCGGGCAAGCCTCTCCTGAGAAAGCTTATCGCTTTCTTTTTTTAACGCGACTTCTTCGATCTCCAGCTGCATGATATGGCGGCGCAGGTCATCTAACTCCGCAGGCATGGAATCCATTTCCATGCGGAGAGAGGCGCAGGCTTCATCGACCAGATCAATGGCCTTGTCCGGCAGGAAACGGTCGGAAATATAGCGGTGGGAGAGCGAGGCCGCAGCGATCAGGGCCCGGTCGTGGATCGTAACGCCGTGATAGATCTCATAACGGTCCTTTAAGCCTCTCAGGATGGAAACGGTGTCCTCTACGGTGGGCTCGTCCACCAGAACGGGCTGGAAGCGCCGCTCTAAGGCCGCGTCGGTCTCAATATATTTGCGGTATTCATCAAGAGTCGTTGCCCCGATGCAGTGCAGCTCGCCTCTTGCCAGCATCGGCTTTAAGAGGTTGCCGGCGTCCATGGAGCCTTCCGTTTTTCCGGCGCCCACGATCAGGTGCAGCTCATCGATAAACAGAATGATGCGGCCCTCGGAGCTCCGGATCTGCTCTAACACGGCCTTTAGCCGCTCTTCGAATTCGCCGCGGTATTTCGCTCCGGCGATAAGAGAGCCCATATCCAGCGAAAAGACGGTCTTGTTTTTCAGCCCTTCGGGAACGTCACCGCGCATGATCCGCTGGGCGAGGCCTTCGGCAATGGCTGTTTTGCCAACGCCAGGCTCACCGATCAGCACCGGATTGTTTTTTGTCTTACGGGAGAGAATGCGGATGACGGAACGGATCTCGCTGTCCCGCCCGATCACGGGATCCATCTTGCCGGCCTTGGCGCGCTCCACCAGATCGGTGCCGTACTTTGACAGGGCATCCACGGTATCCTCCGGATTATCGTTGGTGACGCGGAAGTTGCGGACGGAGGCGAGCGCCTTCATGAAAGCTTCCTTCGAGATCCCGTATTGCCGCAGCAGCTCGGACAGGCTGCCGGAGGCGTGCTCGAAGATCCCGAGCATGACATGCTCGACGGAGGTATATTCGTCTTTCATCTGTTTGGCGACACGCTCCGCAAAGCTCAGAACCTTTTCCGTATCACCCGATACATAGATCTTCCCCTGCTCCCGGCCCGGACCGGAGACTCCCGGAATGCGGGACAGGGCGCTTTCCAGGGCGGCAGTGAAGCCGGGAACATCGACCCCCATTTTGCCGAGCAGGGAGGCGATCAGGCCGCCCTCCTGCGTGACGAGCGCATAGCAGACGTGCTCGGGACGGATCTCCATGCTGCCGCGTTCGAGGGCCAGCTCCTGAGCGGACTTCATGGCCTCTAACGTTTTTTGTGTATATTTATCAAGATTCATGCAATACCTCCGCGAATGAAATACCGGTCTTTCGGCCGGGAGGTCTTTCCGGCCTCTGCTTCCATTATAGAAAGCAAAAACAGAAAGTCAAGCAAAATTAGCACTCACTATTAAAGAGTGCTAACAAAATGATGAAAAATTGATAATTTCGTCATCGGCAGACCGGAAAACTCCGGCAAACTTCACCAAGCTTCGGAAAACTCCGGCGGCAAAGGGGCGAAAGCTGCGGCAAAGTGAAAGAAGCGAAAGCGGCCAAAGCGGCAAAGCGGCAAAGGGGCGGCTGTGAGACGAATCGGAATTGACAAAGCGGTCTGCCTGTGTTAAACTGTGAAAGTCGCTCTTAGCCGGTGTGTCGGAATTGGTAGACGAGGTGGACTCAAAATCCATTGGTGGCGACACTGTGCGGGTTCGAGTCCCG
Organism: Lachnospiraceae bacterium; assembly: GCA_045600745.1. Taxonomy (GTDB): domain Bacteria; phylum Bacillota; class Clostridia; order Lachnospirales; family Lachnospiraceae; genus UBA6987. The sequence goes on along the minus strand of JAZRYN010000227.1, from coordinate 12,733 downwards.
CCACCGGCATGTAGGAAAAGGGTTGTCGCAATAGTAAAAGTTTTTAATGACTTTTTACTGGGCGGCAGCCCTCTTTTTAATGCAGAATCTTCCGGAATCATTAAGATCTCGGAAGATTTTCTCTTTTATCGAAACACCAAACAGACATATGCCGTTATCAATATACAAATGAAATCTTGTGTACAAGAGTAAAATCTACATTTCCGAGACTAAGTTCTACATTGGATTGGAAGCGTAGAAGTTACAATTATAATTCAGGGAAAAATCCCGCAGAAATCGCAGATAAAATGCGAAAAGATACGCCGAGCGGAGAAACCGACAGACATCCGGCTCTCCGCTCGCAATATGGTCTTATTTCCTGCCTTTGCCGTCAAAGCCTCCGGGCGTGCCGAAGCCGGAAGCTCCGCCGTTTGAAACGCTGTCTATGGTGATCGTCTCGGTCTGCTCGCCGACCTCGATCGTATAGGTGCTACCCAGTACAAGCTCGGGACAGCTGAACACGATAGAGTTAAAGGATTTGGCGGATTTGTGTTCAAAGATCGTCTTTCCGCTTTCATCGGTGATGGTGATCGGCGTTGCCGCCGCCATCATTTCGGAGAAGTTTTTGATAAAGGAACACTGCGCCGAATCACTCTCAAAGGTCTCTGCCATACCGGAAGCGCCGATGGCGAGGATTATGCCGCCGTTACAGACAATGCTGCCGCCGTTTTCGGAACCGGAATCCAGCGCACCGTTGCTGCCGTCCGCCGGGCCGTCCACAATGATGCATCCGCCCTCGACGATCAGATCACCGTTGGAATCAAGGCCGTCTCCGTCAGCATCGACATAGAGCGTTCCGCCGCTGATCTTTAGTACCGGAAGAGAGGGATCGCCGGTCTTTGTCTGACCGGGCATTCCGCCGGGCAGGGAGGAGCTGCCGCCGTTTGCGTTGATGCCGTCATCCGACGCCGTGACAGAAATATTACCGCCGCTCAGATAGATCAAATGACCTTCAAGTCCCTCATAGGACTGTGAAACGGTAATGTTGCCGTCCGATACGGTGAGCGTATCATCGGCATGGAATCCGTCATCGCCGGAGCTGAGTCGGAACGTACCGCCGGTCACGGTAATACTGTCGTTGGCGTGGATACAGTCATCGACGGAATCCACGGTAATGCTGCCGCCGGACACGGTGAGATCGCCGCCGCTTTTCAGTCCCTTCGTGCTGGCGTCTGCGTCAGAGGCGGAGCTCTGTTCCCGGTCAAACTTATCCGGGAAGTCTTCGCTCATCCCTTCCTGACCCCGCATATCAGCGGAAGGAGCGTCCCGGTCATCGGTTCCTCTGTCCGTTCGGCCGTCACGATCCTGCGGCTGCGTTCCCTGCGGCATATCAGGCGGCGTTTCCCCTTCCCGGGGATAGGCGTCTCCCTGACCTGAGGGGAAGCCCGTTCCGTTTCCGTTTCCGGGAAAGTCTCCCGGCGCTATGCCGTTCGGCATATCAGGCGGCGTTTCACCGGTTTGAGGCATAGAAGAGTTTTCCGTTTTGCCGGGAGCTGCGAAAAAGTCAGGATCCATGCCCGCACCGAAAAGCTCCCGAAGCGCCTCATAAGAAGTGCAGGCGGTGATATCTTCCACCGTAACATCCGCGCTGCCGAAGAATTCCTTTGCCCTAGACAGAAGCTGCTCCGCCGCCTCCTGAGAAACTGTTATACTTCCATCATCGTTCTTGGTTATTCCTTCTATATGCAAGGCTTCGAACCGATTTCCGCTCATCCCGTTCTGCCCGTTATCAGGAGGATTTTCAAGGGACGGCACGGATCCTCCGGAATAAGACGCTGCGATATCGCCTGCGGTGACCGTAATGATGCCGCCCTCTACCGACAGGTTTCTTTCTGCCTGTATTCCGTCGCCGAGACTGGTGATGCTCACTTCACCGCCGCGTATAGCGATATTGCCGCAGTCCGCTTGGACGTCGTTATTTGACTTGATCCCGTCATTGCCGCTGTGAATGGTGATCTTGCCGTCCAGGATCGTGACCGAATCTTTGCCCTTCAGACCGTTATTTACTGCCGTAAGCTCTAACTCGCCGCCGAGAACGGTCAGGTGATCGGTCGTTGCCGCGGCGTTATTGATATATCCGCAGATGGTCAGCTTTCCGCTGCCGGCAAAGGAAAGGTCGTCTCTTGCATAAAGTGCTGCTCCGGATGCCGATTCAACGTCCGCATTTCCGTCTGCCGCTGTGATCTCCTGCTCTATGCCGCTTACCAGCTTGTTCGTGCTGCCCTCCGGGAGATAGATCAATGTGTGGTCGGCATGGGATACATTTATGGCTGCATCCGAAGAATCGGCGATCTCGACGCCGTCAAGGATGAGGACGACCGTTCCGTTGCAGTCCACCGCAAGCTGTCCTTCGGTCAGCGCTCCGTTTACGCGGTATAGGCCGGGCGTGGTGACGGTCACGGTGCTTCCCTGGATCCTTACACCCGAAGCGGAAGCGGTGCTTCCGTCATCCGAGAGAGTAATGAGCTTAGCCGCTTCGTTTTGTTGAGCGTTCTCTGCCGCAGAGGAAAGCTCCTCCGCGACTGACCGGGCCGCTTCCGCGGATAGCGTCCCGCTTTCTGTCAGCTTTTCTTCCGGCGATTTTCCCAATTGTACGCAGCAGAAGACAAGCGCAGCCATGACCAGCGACAAAGCGGAGATCAAAATGATTTTAACTGTTTTTGTCATCCTGCTCACCTTATAGTTTTTCTCTCTCGGCTTCGTAATTGGTCACCATGACACAAAGGTTTCCGTTTCGGGCCCGGAGCTCGTCCAGCATGTCCTTCGTCAGCGTATCGCCGGGAAGAGAGACCTTATAGGTAACGTCGATCAGACTGCCCATGTTGGTCGTTTTGATCTTGTCGATGGAAGCGCGGATGCCGTATTTTTTGAATATATCGTCAAAAAGACCGACATAATCATAATCCTCCGGAAGCGTGATGCGGAGCAGCTTTTCATGCTGCTTTTCTCCGAAATGAAGAGCGGTCAGGGCAAGCACCAGGAGGGCGACAACAGAGAAGAAGATCGCGGCCATGCCGAGATACCCCATGCCGCAGGTCACGCCCAGCGTCATCACGGTAAATACCGCACTGATCTCGCGCCCGGTACCGGCTATGCTTCTGAAGCGGACCAAGGTAAAGCCGCCGGCGACCGCCACCGCGACGCCGAGATTGCCGTTGATCATCAGGGTGACCATACACATCGCAGCAGGTAAAACAGCGAGGGTCAGAGAAAGCGACGGGGACAGCTTGTTTTTATACGAGAAAACGAGCGCCGTAAGAATGCCCATGATCAGAGAGCCGGCAAGCGTGATGAGAAGTCCGGTGAGAGTAACGGGAGTGGTAAGAATACTGTTTAACATGATTTTTCCTTTCAAAACATTTTATGATGCCGGGGTCAAAAGCCCGCCTTGCGCAGCCTGTTTTATCCAATGTGGGTCAGAAACAGACCAAACATGAAAAAATGGAGGCAAAAGGGGAGGAACGCGGAGACTTTTTGGGCAAGAAGACATAAGCCAGTGGAACGAGCCGCGCCGCAGCCGGGGACATTGACCGCAATATCGTTTTTTCAGCAAGCCCGCAGCGGCGCGATATGGCGGGTATAGCAGGTGCCGATTTTAGAAAAAGGCGCCTGAAAGATCTTAAGGCGGCTCATTTCATCCGTGAGCCACAAGGGGATCGCACCGAGCGCTTTGATCTCCATAAGCACAAGGGATCCGTCCTCCATGACCGGCATCATGCCCTCTTCGCTTGGATATTCCACTTCACTTATTCGGTATTTCAGATCACGGTCTATGGTTACCCGAAATTCCGGATCGTCCTTTGCTGTCATGGCATAGCGCCGATAGGTCAGATAGACCGCCGGCTGCGGATGATAACGATCAATAAAGGCCAGCAGCTCCGATCCTATCTGCGGGTCACCGCACCCGATCGCCTCACCGCGCAGGAGCTTTTTTGCCTCGCCGAAAGGAACCGAGATGCGGCGCTTATAGCCGATGCCGTTCAGCTTTCGTTTGATCTCGACAAAGACCATATCGTCATTTCCGGGGATCCCGTAGCTGCGGAGCCGAAGCTTTTCCTTGAACAGAGGCCGCTCGATCGAACGGCGGATCAGCGTATAATCCGGCGTGTCGTAGTAGATGCTGCAGATGGTGGACGTTCCGAAATCATCGTGCTGCAGCTGAGCTTCCAAAACCGGGAGCAGCATTCGATATTGCTCGGCGGTCATCCGGAATTTCTTTTCGATCCGCTCAAATCTATAATTTACCGTCTGTACAGAAGACATTTTCCAAACACCCTCCTTTCTCCCATGCAATTCTTGTTTGTTCCCCTGTATTGTACGGTCCCCGACTGAATCGACGCTGAAAAAACAGGTGAAAGAATTGTGAATTCTCGGCTTTCAGTGTCGATTCAGCTTTCGGGAGTAGTATAATAAACAGAAAAGATCCGCGAACCGGAGGATCATATGAAGATATTGATCATAGAAGACGAGAAGCTGCTTGCGGATTCCGTCAAGATGCTTCTGGAACGAAAAGGCTTTGAAGTGGAATGCGCTTACGATGGGAAGACCGGCGAGCAATACGCCGAGCTTGGGGTGTATGATCTGCTGATCCTGGATGTGATGATGCCGGAGATGGACGGTTATCAGGTGGCGCGGGAAGTACGCGCCAAGCGCTGTTCCACACCGATCCTGATGCTGACGGCAAGATCCGGGCTGGAAGACCGCTTTACCGGACTGAATGCCGGGGCGGATTACTATCTGACAAAACCTTTCGATACGCGGGAGCTTCTTGCCTGCATCAATGCACTGCTTCGCCGTCAGGGCGGACAGGTGGATGAAATGACCTTCGGTAATACAGCGCTGGACTTGTCCACCAGCATTCTTTCCTGCGGGGAAAAGAGCATCCGTCTCAGCGACCGGGAATTTGATCTGATGCGCTACCTCCTGCAATCACGGGAAAAGAATCTTTCCAAAGAAGTCCTGCTCGTTCGGATCTGGGGCTTTGAGTCCAATGCGACGGAAAATCATGTGGAGGTGTATGTGGGGTTCCTGCGCAAAAAGCTGCAGGCTATCGGCTCCAATATCCGCATCGAAGCGATCCGCAGACAGGGCTATCATCTGGAGGTGGCCGAAAATGCTTAAAAAGCTGCGGATGAAGTTTATCCTGGTCGACATGACCATCGTCACCATCATGCTCGGCGCCATTTTCGGACTGCTTTACTATTCCACCAGCCGGAATCTGGAACGGGACAGTATCCGGATGATGGAAAATCTTGCTTTCAGTCCCGAAAAACCGGGACCGCCGGATAAACCGCGCGATGACGTTTATCTTCCCTATTTCAGCATTCTGATCGACCGCGGCGGCAAAGCGGTCGAAACAAGCGGTAATTTCTTTGATCTTTCGGATAAGGCGCAGTTAGATCCGATCCTTGCGCTTGCCTGCGATACGGAAGAAAAAAGCGGCGTATTGAAGGAATACGGGCTGCGCTTCCTTCGCATAGAAACGCCTATGGGCACGCGCATGATATTTGCGGATATGACCAGCGAGCAATCAACGCTGAACAATCTGATCCGCACCTTTTCCATCATCGGCAGTGCAGCGTTCCTTGCTTTTCTCGGGATCAGCATCCTTCTGGCACGCTGGGCAGTCAAGCCGGTCGATCAGGCATGGCAGCAGCAAAAGCAGTTCGTTGCCGATGCGTCTCACGAGCTGAATACGCCGCTGACCGTCATTATGACGGATGCAGAGCTGCTCCATGCCCCGGATTGTCCGGAGGCGGACCGTAAGCCTCTTTCCGACAGTATTCTTTCCATGTCCTATCAAATGCGTGGACTGGTGGAGAATCTTCTTGACCTTGCGCGTATCGACAATGGGAGCGTGAAAGCGGAATATAGCACGGTATCTTTCAGCGACATTGTATCGGAAGCCGCCATGACGTTCGAGCCGGTATTTTTTGAAAAGGGCATGCCCCTGCACTGCGAGACCGAAGAGGATATCCGGGTAAACGGCATTTCGCCGCATTTGAAGCAGCTTGTCGGTATCCTGCTGGATAACGCCGGGAAGTATGCGTCGCCCGGAGGAGCGACCCTTGTGAAGCTCAGCCGTTCCGGGCATAGGCGCTGTTTGCTGGAGGTGTCCGATCAGGGAGAGCCGATCAGCCGTGAAGAACGGCAAAACATTTTCAAGCGATTCTATCGGGCCGATAAAGCCAGAGCCATGAATCACAGCTACGGGCTCGGTCTTTCTATTGCGCAGAGCATTGCGGAAGAACATCATGGGAAGATCTGGTGTGAGAGTCGAGACGGTTATAACCGTTTCTATGTCGAAATTCCGAGTGAATGACCGTCATGATAGTCGTAAAGGCAAAAGCAGCCGCCGGATGCCCAGGTATCCCGCAGCTGCTTTTGCTGATGAGAAAAAACGATAAAAAAGCCCCGGTGAGATGACGGGGCAGGTGCTGACCTGCCGGAACCTCTGCTTCTTCGGGCAAGGTCAAAAAGGAAAAGAATCAGGAAAGGGATAGTGGCCGCGGGACACATGGTTTCAGGGGCTGCCGCACCTTAGTGGGCAGTTCCCTGGCATTTTGTTTCTGTGGTTTTCGATCCCGATGGCCGCACACACGATTATTTGTGCGATATCCCGGATGTCAGACCTGGTGATAAGGTGATCGTAGCGGGGGACCGAGGCGAGACCGAGGTCGCAATCGTCAGGACGTTTGAAAAGAGTGCAGCCGAAACGCCGCTGCCCATAAGAAAATACAAGTCTGTATTAAGGAAAGCGTAGGACGGCGGGGCTGATCCGCCTTAAACAGACCAAAGCCGTTTATCAATTGCGGTAAGCGGCTTTTTGTTGCAGCTCAACAGATCGGAAGCGATCGTACACGAAAAAAAGAAGAGGGCTTTTTCACCGCACCGAAAAACGAAAGGCGCGAAACATAGATCCACAAGCCATGTGACCCATCAGCCGAAGATGCCGAAGACGGCTTCCCAACTTGGCGTCTTTGTGGTACAATCCCCCTATATCTGATCTCAAACGCTTATTTTGCCTGATGCAGCAGAAAGATGAGGGAAAACAAATGATCCGAAAAACGGCGTTAATAACAGGAAGCTCCCGCGGGATCGGGCGTGCCGCGGCGGCGCGTCTGGCCGGAGAAGGCTATGCGGTCTGCATCAATTATATCGAAAGAAAAGATAAGGCGGAGGAGCTTGCGGCGAAGCTGCAGCAGGAGGGCTGCGCGGCCATGGCGTTTCGGGCGGATGTTGCGGACGCCGCTGCGGTCCGTGAAATGGCGGCGGCCTGTGAGAGGCGCTTCGGCCCCATAACGCTTCTGGTCAATAATGCCGGCGTTGCCGGGCAGAGCCTGTTTCAGGACGTTACGGATGAGATGTGGGATCGCTATTTTGCCGTGAATATCGGCGGTATGCGCCACACGATCCAGGCGGTCCTGCCGCACATGATCCATGAAAAAAACGGCGTTATCGTGAACGTTTCTTCGATCTGGGGCAGCCACGGTGCATCCTGTGAGGCGGCTTATTCCGCGACAAAGCATGCCATTATCGGACTGACAAGGTCGCTCGCCATGGAGCTTGCCCCCTCCGGCATCCGCGTCAACTGCGTCGCCCCCGGCGTGATCGATACGGATATGGTAAAAGTACTGGGGGAACAGACTTTAAGGGAGCTGGCGGAGCAAACGCCGCTCGGAAGGCTGGGCACGCCTGAGGATGTGGCAGCAGCCGTGAGCTTCCTTGCTTCGGAGGACGCCTCCTTTATCACCGGGCAGGTGCTCGGTGTGGACGGCGGGTTTATTATATGACTACAGTTAAAATGAACAGCAGCGCAGACAGCCGCAAAAGGCTTATGATCCTCGGCGGCTCGCGCTATGCCCTTCCGGTGATCCGCGCAGCGCGCCGGTTGGGGCTTTATGTCATCACCTGCGATTATCTGCCGGATAATTATGCGCACCGCTTTGCCGACGAATACTGCAATGTGAGCATTATTGACAGGGAGGCAACGCTCAAAGCCGCGCAGAGATCAAATATCGACGGGATCGTATCCTTTGCCTGTGACCCCGGGGTGGTGACGGCGGCTTATGTGGCAGATAAAATGGGACTGCCGAATGTCGGCCCGTACGAGTCGGTACGGATCTTACAGAATAAGGGCTTATTCAGAAGCTTTTTGCGGGAGCACGGGTTTGCGGTGCCTTCGGCCAAGCAATACCGGGCAGGGGAGGAGGTCGATCCCGGATCCTTTCACTGGCCGGTCATCGTCAAACCGACAGATTCGGCGGGCAGCAAGGGCGTGAGCCGAGTTGACCGTCCGGAGGATCTGAAGGCTGCGGTCAGGCATGCGCTTGATTTTTCTCACTGCGGCGAATTCATCGTTGAAGATTTTATCACGCAGCAGGGCTTTTCCTCGGATTCAGACTGCTTTTCGGTCGACGGAAAGCTGAAATTCGTCTCCTTTAACGATCAGCGCTTTGACCGGAACTGCGAAAATCCCTATGCCCCTGCGGGATTCAGCTGGCCGTCTTCGATGCCTGCGGCGAAGCAGGAGGAGCTGAAAAAAGAGCTTCAGCGGCTGCTTGATCTGCTGAGGATGAGGACCGCGCTTTATAATATCGAATGCCGCGTGGGAACGGACGGAAAAGCCTATCTGATGGAGGTCTCACCGCGCGGAGGCGGGAACCGGCTTGCCGAATGCCTTCGTTATGCGGCCGGGGTAGACCTGATCGATGCGGTGGTACGGGACGCCGTCGGCCTTCCGCTTGACGAGATATCCCAGAAGCCGTACCGGGGCCACTATGCGGAAGTTATCCTGCACAGTGAAAGGCAGGGCCGGTTTGAGGGACTGGAGATCGACCCCTCATTAACGGACTGCATCGTTGAAAAGGACCTGTGGGTCGGGCCCGGAGATCCGGTCGGAGGGTTCAGTGCGGCCAATGAATCGCTGGGCACGCTGATCCTCCGCTTCGACCGTGAGGAGCAGCTGGAGCAGGTGATGGAGAACGTCGGCGCTTATGTGAAGATCCGCACAGCGGACAGCGCCGGAGCATAAGGGAAAGCTCAGGCCTTTCCTGTTACGAAAAGGAGAAATCGTATGGCGGCAAAGCAAAGCCCCGAAATAAAACAGAATGAACCGGGACTGCGCAAGCAGCTCAGCCCGATGCACGTCTGGGCGATCGCCTTCGGCTGTGTGGTGGGCTGGGGGTCATTTATCAATCCCGGCAAGAAGTTTCTGCCGAACTCCGGTGTAGGAGGAACGGCGATCGCCATGTTTATGGGGGCTCTGGTCATGATGATCATTGCGCTCAGTTACGCCTATATGGTGCCCAAGTATCCGAAGGCCGGAGGCGAATTTACCTTTACCAAGATGTGCTTCGGAAAGAACTCGGCTTTCCTCTGCGGATGGTTTCTGGCTGCGGCTTATCTGACCAATGTGCCGATGAATTCCACGGCGATCGGGCTGATCGTCGATGGGCTGGACGGCGCCTCCGATATTTTGAAATTCGGCTTTCACTATCAGATCGCCGGCTTCGATGTCTGGGCAGGGGAAATGTTCTTTGCCATGGCCATTCTTATCGTTTTCGGCCTTCTCAATATCATCGGCGTGAAGAAAGCCGGCGTCGTGCAGACGATCCTTGCCTGTCTGTTAGCCTTTTCCGTGGCGGCGCTGACGGTCGCCGCGCTTTTGTCGGACAAGACGGCTGTCGCGAACATGGCGCCCTGGTGGGGCTTTAATAGATCCGAAGCGGTGGCGGCATTTACGAACGGCGCCTATCAGAGCATCGATCAGTTTGCGCACAGCGGAAGCCTTGGCATTGCCTCTGCCATTCTGGCGACCTTTGCCATTGCTCCCTGGGCCTATGTCGGCTTTGACACGATCCCGCAGGCGGCCGAGGAATTCAAATTCTCCTACCGGAAGGTCAGCCTGATCATGTTCGTGGCGATCCTCTTCGGCTGCTTCGTCTATACCGCAAACAACACGATCGCTGCAGCGGCCTTGACCAATTGGCCGGAGCTGATCATCGAAGCGGATTCGACGCCCTGGCTTCTGCTTGCCGCGGCGGAAAGGCTGCTCGGCACGCCCGGCAAGGTGCTGGTCGGCCTCGCGGTCTCCTGCGCGGTCCTTTCCGGGATCATGGGCTTTTATCTCGCCTCCAGCCGTCTGATGTATTCCATGAGCCGGGACGGCTACCTGCCGGAATGGTTCGGCCGGATCGACAGCCGTTTCGGCACCCCGAAGAATGCGATCCTTTTCTGCATCCTGATCTCTCTTTCCGGCCCCGTTCTCGGCCGTGAAGCGCTGGGCTGGTTCGTGGATATGGCGGCTATCGGCGCTTCGATCGGCTATTTTTACACCAGCGCAGCGACCTTGGTCACCTTGAAGCGCTATAAGGACGGCTCCGCCCTCCTGAAGGTCATGGCGGTGACAGGGGTAAGCTTCTCGGTCATCTTTATGATCCTGCAGCTGGTTCCGATCCCCGGACTTTCGGGCGTGCATTTCGGAAAGGAATCGTATATAATGCTTCTGGTATGGACGGCGATCGGCGCGGTCTTCTACCTGAAACAGCGCAGCGGCTTTGCCGGAAAAGAATAGCAGAGAACATCAGAGAAGATCAGAAAAGGGCCTATAGAATGGGAACATTAACAAGAAAAGAATTTGATCTGTTGAAGATCATGCTGGAAGCAAAAGGAAAGCTTAGCCAGCGCAGGTTAGAGGAGCTGAGCGGTTATTCGCTGAGTACGGTGAACCGGACGGTCCGGGACCTAACGGAAAAGGGCATGGTGCGGGACAGAGAGGTAACGGGTCACGGTTTTGCGGCAATGGAGCCGTATACGGCAAAGCGGGCTGTTTTCGTTGCAGCCGGCTTCGGATCGCGCATGGTCCCGGTCACGTTAAATACGCCGAAGCCGCTTGTCCGGGTCAACGGCAGGCGCATCATCGACGGGCTGATCGACGCCTGTCTGGCAGCGGGGATCGAGGAGATCTATATCGTTCGGGGCTATCTGGCGGAGCAGTTCGATCAGCTTCTCTACAAATATCCGATGCTCCATTTTCTGGAGAATCCCGCCTATAATGATGCCAACAATATTTCCTCTGCGGTCTGCGCACGCTATCTGCTGCAGAATGCCTATGTTTTTGAGGCCGATCTGGTGATCAGCAACCCGTCGATCGTCACGAAATACCACTACGCCTCGGATTTCCTGGGCATCCACATGAAGCGAAGCGACGACTGGTGTTTTACGGTGAAAAACGGGGTGATCACAGAACAGAAGGTAGGAGGCCTGAATGTTTATCAGGAGGTCGGGATATCCTACTGGGACGCCGACGCGGGCTGCAAGCTGGCCGATGATCTGAAGACGGCCTATGAAATGCCCGGCGGCAAGGAACGCTACTGGGATCAGGTCCCCTTCAGCATCTTCCCGGAGCATTATCAGGTGGAGATCCGTCCGTGCCTGGCAAGTGACATCATTGAGATCGACAGCTTCCGGGAGTTAAAGGCGATCGACAAGACCTATGATGTATGACCCGGGTCTTCCCGGTATTTGCTCTCTCCGCGGAGCCTTAAGCAAATTCTTTACAAAGTGAAGAAATTCTGCTATAATTCAAATGTTAACCATAACAATCATGATAAGGATCTAATTTATGAAACGATCATTGGGCAGCCGTTTGTTTACGGGCCGCTACAACCGAAAATGGACACTGGCGCTGTTTGATCTGTTATGCTGCATTCTGGTAGCCTTCTTTTACTATGAGCTGATCTATAAAGCGGCATTCAGACTCAGCCCCCAGGGGCGCAGCGCTTTTTTGCTGCAGTCGGTCCTTCAGATCGGTCTGGTCATGCTGGCGCGCGCCGCATTCGGAGTATACGGCAATATCTGGCGCTATGACAACGCCAAGGCTTACCTGCTGTTAGTGATCGCGGACGGTCTTGCGACCACCGTTACCTATGTCATGCTCCGTCTGACGGCAAGAGAGATGATCCTGAACCATTATCTCGGCGGAAAGCAGGCGGTCATTATCGGTACCCTGATCTGTCTGCTGGCGCTGTCCGCACGTTTTGCCTACAGTGTTTCCTATAAGCACTATAACCGCAGAAACCACAAAAAGGACAAGATCCCGGTCGCTATCGTGGGCGCAGGGCAGCTGGGAGTACTGCTGGTGGAGGACCTTCAGGACAACCCGAACTCCCGCTATAAACCGGTCTTCTTCATTGACAATGATGCCAACAAGGTCAATTACCGCCTGACGGACTGCCATGTCTATTCCGAGGAGGAGGGGGACGAGCGAATCCTGAAGGAGCATATCAAGGACGTCATTATCGCGATCTCCGGGAAAAATGCCGAGGCACTGAGCAAGCTCTACTATCATTATTCGGATCTTGACTGCCGGGTGCGTGTCTATGATACGCTGGTCAGCTTCGAAAGCTCTCAGAAGCGGGAGAAGCCGACCATCCGCGATTTCACTGTGGAGGATCTTCTGTTCCGTTCGCCGCTCAATGTGGAGACGGAAGAGAGCTTTGCCTATTACCGCGACAAGACGGTCATGGTGACGGGCGGCGGCGGCTCCATCGGCTCCGAGCTTTGCCGGCAGCTCGTCAAATGCCATTTGAAAAAGCTGATCATCTTTGATATCTATGAGAACAACGCCTACGATATCCAGCAGGAGCTGGAACGCCGCTACGGCGATACGCTCGATCTTGAAGTGATCATC
>JAZRYN010000226.1:0-3719 GCA_045600745.1 Lachnospiraceae bacterium | reverse complement strand
TGATAAGGATAATTGGCTAAAATAAAGGAAACGCATTATGAACTTGTATGACAGCAAAGAATACGGAGAAGATGTCGAGGCGGTAGCGAAGCTTGAACTTCCCTGGGAGAAACTGAAAGATAAGAGCGTCATGCTTTCGGGGGCGACGGGGCTTCTGGGCAGTTTCCTCATAGACGTTATTTTTAAGAAAAATGCCGAAAATGCGCTGAATTGCACGGTCTACGCGCTGGGAAGGGACGAGAACAGGGCGAGGACGCGGTTTTCAAAGCACGCTGACGATCCTCATCTTATATTTATCCCTTATGACGTCAAGCAGCCCTTGATCAGGGACGATCTAGGAACCGTTGATTATGTCCTTCACCTGGCTTCGAATACGCATCCGATGCAGTATTCCACAGACCCGATAGGGACGATCACGACCAATATCATCGGCCTGCAGAATATGCTTGATTTTGCGGTCAGGCATCAAGCAGCACGATTTGCCTTTGCTTCATCGAATGAGATCTATGGCGAAAATCGCGGTGACGCCGAGTTTTTTGATGAAAACTACTGCGGCTACATCAATTCGAATACGATGAGGGCCGGCTATCCGGAGAGCAAGCGCTGCGGAGAGGCTCTTTGCCAGGCGTACAGAGCGCAGAAGGGCCTTGATACCGTCATTCTCCGCTTTACCCGTTCTTATGGCCCTACCATGCTGATGTCGGACACTAAGGCGATCAGCCAGTTTATCAAGAAGGGGATCGCCGGAGAGGATATCGTGCTGAAATCGGCGGGAACCCAATACTACAGCTATCAGTACATGGCGGATTCGGTCTCCGGGCTGTTGACGATACTCTTATGCGGCGAAAACGGAGAAGCTTATAATATTGCCGAAGAGCACAGTGATATCATGTTAAAAGACCTTGCCGCGGTCATTGCCGGAATAAACAAGAAAAAAGTGGTTTTTGAAATACCCGATACGGTTGAGGCCGCAGGCTACAGCACCGCGACAAAGGCAAGATTAGATGGCCGCAAATTAATGAAGCTCGGTTGGAAGCCTTTATATGATATTGAAAGCGGAATAAAAAGGACAATAACCATTTTGAAGGAACTGCAGGCGTAAATCCCTCCATACGGCACGGGCAAAGGGCGGCTCCATCAGCGCGGCCACGTTGCATCTTGCGGATTTCCCTGCTATAATATGACACGATTGGCCAGCTTTCCCAAGCGGCCAGCTTTGCTGATCTAATAAGAATGGATGATAAGGAGACATTTTGATGCCGGACAAAACTTATCAGGAAGACTATGTCACACTGAATATCAAGGAACTTTTCTGGGCGGTGCTTTGCCGCTGGCGGGCGATCCTGGCCGTGATGCTGATCCTGTGCGCGGTGCTTGGCGCTTACGGAGCCTATAAGGAGTATAAGAACTATTCGAGCAGCGAGATAAGAGAAGAGAAGCAAAAGGCTTACGAGACGGAGCTTGCTTCCTATGAGACGAATAAGGAACAGCTGGAAACGGATCTGGAAAACCTGAAGGAGGAACTGAATAGACAGGAGGTCTATCAGGAGAACTCCCTCATGCTTCAGATCGATCAGTATGACGTGTTCACCATTACCGCGGCTTATTATATCGACTCGGGCTATGAGATCGCGCCGGAGCTCTATTTCCAGAATCCCAATTATACTACGGCAGTCACCATGAGCTATCAGGCCGCTCTGAACCGGATCGACCTTGATGCGCTGGTGAAGACACCGGAGCAGCCGGAGCTGACGGCGATCAACCCGGTGAACGGAACGAAGAAGCTGATAACCGTCACGGCGGATCCGGCAAACGGCTTTCTGACGGTCGCGGTCTCGGCCGATACCGAGGAAAGGGCGGAGAAGATCTATCAGGCCGTAAAGGATACCCTTGCCGAACAGGAATCGGTCCTCAGCCAGATCATCAGCGAGCACAGCATCAAGCTCATGTCCGAGCAGAAGCAGTCCATGATCGACCTCGAATACGGAAAGCTGCAGGAGTCGTTTTCCGCCAATCTGAAAACGATCAACGAGTCGATCAAGAAAACAAATACGAGCCTGTCGGAGCTGAAGGAGCCGGTGAACACTGTACCGACCGTAAAAACGGTGGTCAAGGCCGGCGTGAAGAATGCCCTGATCGGTGCGGTGGCCGGCATGCTGCTGACCGGCTTATACCTGCTGCTTAAGCTGGTCCTGCAGGACAGACTGAACAGCACCGAGGAGCTTCCTCTGCGCTATCAGCTGCCGCTGCTCGGCACGCTGCCGCAGGCAGGAGCAAAGACGAGAAAGATCGACGTCCGCTTTGCGCGGGCTCTCGGGATGAATGCGGGCAAGCCTTCTAAGGAAGCCGCCGAGTATCTGGCGGCGAGCATCCGCCTGCATTTGGATCATGCCGGGCGCGTGCTGCTTGTCGGCAGCTGCGGCGAGGATAAGCTGAACGCGTTGAAGGAACAGATCGCACCGCTTCTGGAAGAGACACAGGTCGAGGTATCCGGCAACGTGAACGAAAATGCGGCTGCCGTGAAGGCGCTGCAGGGTGATGCGGCGGTCATCTGTGTCGAGGAATGGCGCAGGACGGCGCATAAGAGCATCCGTCATGAGCTGCAGACGGTGAAGGAGTCCGGAAAGCAGAATCTCGGGTTTATCGTCGTGTCGTAACCGGCACGGGGCAGCAGGCGTGCTTTTGGCCTTGCCCGTATCTGCGGCAGCAGGAAAGACAAAGGGAGCCGTCATGAAGAAAAAAATTTGTCTGATCTATACCGGCGGCACGATCGGTATGGTCAAAAGCGAGCGGGGCTACGTGCCGGACAATGCGCGTTTCCGGGAAGAGCTCTCGTCGATTCCGGATCTGAAGACAGCGGATGCGCCTGACTATGAAGTGGTGGTCTTTGAGCCGCTGCTGGATTCGAGCGATATGGCGGTGAACGAATGGAACAAGATCGGACGGATCATCGCCCAGCGTTATGAGGCCTGCGACGGCTTTGTGGTGCTGCACGGAACGGATACGATGGCTTACAGCGCGAGCGCTCTGGCCTTCATGCTGGAGGGCCTGAACAAGCCGGTCGTCTTTACCGGCGCCCAGATCCCGTTATATGAAATGCGGAGCGACGGCCGCGACAATATCGTGACGGCCATGATGATCGCCGCCGAAGGGAAGGTCGGAGAGGTCTGCCTGTATTTCGGCGGAAAGCTCCTGCGCGGCTGCCGGGCGACAAAAAGCTCTTCGGATGCACTCGAAGCGTTCGAATCGCCGAATGCGCCGGCACTCGCCGAGGCAGGGATCAGGATACGCTATCTGCCGGGAGCGAGAAATGCGTCGGACGAGCCGTTTCACCTTCAGGAGCTTGCCGATGTCCCTGTCGGGGTCATCAAGGTCTTCCCCGGGATCCAGTTCGAGATCTTTGAGCAGGTGATGACGGATAAGCTGAAGGGGGTCGTGCTGGAGACCTTCGGAACAGGCAATCTGCCGAGTTCTCAGCAGGCACTGCTTCACATTATCGCCAAGGCGCACAGGAGCGGGAGCGTTATTGTGGCGCGTTCTCAGTGCGTACAGGGGCAGGTCTCCTTAGGCACCTATGCGGCCAGCCGTGCGCTCGTGGATATCGGAGCGGTAAACGGCGGCGATATGACAACGGAGGCGGCTCTCACCAAGCTGTATTATCTGTTCAGCAAGGGACTGGACACCGACGGGATCAAGCGACAGATGGAGAAAGCTCTCCG
>JAZRYN010000225.1:0-2576 GCA_045600745.1 Lachnospiraceae bacterium | reverse complement strand
CCGGGATCCGTTTTATCCGCGCGGAAAGCCCGGAGGCGGCAAGGAAGGAGGCGGAAAGTGGCGGAGAAGGCGCTTATTCCCTGTTGATCCGCGGCGCAAACGGCTCCTACGAGGTCATCGGACTGACCGAAGACGGCGCTGATGATGCGGCTCTCCTTACGGCATCCGCGCTGGCAGAGATCCTGGCCGAACAGCTCCCCGCCATGCTGACCGCGGAAATGGATCTTTCCGGCGATAAGGCCGCCGCGCTTGACGCGGCCGCTTCCATCTCCGTTTTCCGGCCGGACGATGCGGAAAGCGAGGAGGCTGCCTTCCGGGAGCTCGCCGGCATCCTTCTTCCCTATGTCAGCACCCTCCTGATCTATTTTCTGGTGATACTCTGCGGCAACACCGTCGCCGGAAACGTCATTCTGGAAAAGACCTCAAAGCTTATGGACACCTTCCTGATCTCGGTAAGACCGAAAGCCATGATCATGGGCAAGGTGCTTGCCGCCTGGTGCGCCTCACTGCTGCAGCTCCTGCTCTGGCTCGCTTCGCTTGCCGGCGGCTTCGGTCTCGGCGCAAAACTTGCCCGCAGTATCCATCCGAACAGCACCATGGGCGTGCTGCGCTTTCTGGACTTTCTCACGCAGACGTTAAAGTTTTTCTCCCCTCTGCACCTTTTGATCGCGCTGCTGCTGATCGCCGCCGGCTTCCTGCTGTATTGCTCCTTTGCCGGTATCGCAGGCAGCTTTGCCTCTAAGCCCGAGGAGCTTTCCTCCACCATCCAGCTCTTCCAGCTGGTGCTTATTTTCAGCTTCCTTGCCGTGACCTATCTCTGCCTGCGCGGAAACGGTATGCCGGCAGGGCCCATGTGGTATGATTTCGTTCCCTTTACCGCGATACTCATCACCCCGGCCAGACTGCTGATGGATCTGATCCCGCTTTGGACCGGTCTTGCCTCTCTCGGCCTGACTGCGCTGCTCGCGCTCCTCAGTACCTTTTTCGCCGGCAAGGTCTACAGCATAATGAGCCTGTACAAGGGCACGGTACCGAAAATAAAGGACATGCTGAAGGTCATATTCGGTTAAAGATAATACGGAGGATCTCCATGCAAACTCAGGAAATACGTTTTACCGTGACCAGGCAGGACTACCGCGCGGCCAATTACTACATCTATTTTCTCAGCAGGATCTTTCTGCTGCGGCTTTCTCTGGCTTTTCTTATTCTGTTTGCGATCTATCTGGTTCTGGAGCAGAGCGGCGTGCTTCCTTTCTGGGAACCGTCCGCCTACATTGCCATCGCCGTTGCCTTCTGGCTCCTGTGCCACTTTTTTAAGATCGAGCAGACTGTGCGGCGCTATGCCCGCTCAAAGGACAACATCCTGAATAAGCAAAGCATTCTTCGTTTTTCCGACGTGCGCATGACCATGAAGATCCCCGAAAAAGCGTTCAGCTCCTCGGGGCTGTTCCGTGATTTCCCCTGTGCCTTTGAGACCCGCAGCGCTTTTCTGGTCTATACCTCCGCTTCGGAGCTCTTTCTGATCCCGCGCCGGGCGCTGGAAGCAGCACAGACGGCCCGCTTCCGCAGCATTCTGAGCGCCGCCATGGGCGACCGTTTTTCGAGCAGGCACAACAAAAATGCCCCTCATATCCCGACAGAGGACGAGATCAAAGCGCTCGCCATCAGCAAAGAAAAAGAGGAAAAGGAAGCGGCAGCCAAAGCCGCCTTAAAAGAAGCGAAGAAGCGCGGGAACAAGCCTGTTCTTTCGATCACGGAAAAGGCAAGGCTGGCCGACGCCCGCGAAATGAGCACGGAGAAAAAAGACCGATGAAGAAGGCTGTCCTGTTTGATATGTTCTTCACGCTGGCCGATCCGCGTGCGGAGCTGGAAGATCGGGAATGCGCCCCCCTCGGCCTGTCGCCGGCGGAATGGCGCCGCTATTTCTGGAATGAAGAGCTTTGCCGTGCCCGTGCGCTCGGTGACTTCGAAAGTCCGGAGGCTCTGATCGAACGAACCGCGTCGCTTCTTCCCTTTCCGGTCAGTGAGAGTCAGAAAAAGGCCGTCCTTAAGGGGCGGCTTTCCCGTATGTCCGCTGCCCTGACCAGGCTCCGTCCGGGAATCGCGGAAACGCTGCAGGCACTGAGAGCCGAAGGCTTCCGCCTTGCCGTTGTCAGCAACGCCGACATCATCGATATTGCCGCCTGGAACAGTTCCCCTCTTCTCCCCTTCTTTGACGCCGCGGTCTTTTCCTGTCTCGTCCGCAAGGTCAAGCCGGAGCCTCCGATCTATCTTCATGCGCTTGCCGAGCTCGGCGTAAGCGCCGAGGACGCCGTCTTTGTCGGTGACGGCGGTGACAGAGAGCTTGCCGGGGCAAGGACGGTCGGGCTCACCACGGTCTGGACCGAATATCTCCAGAAAAAGGACGCCGATACCCGCGCCCTCATCGCCCCCTATGCCGACTACCACATTGATGATATCCGAGAGCTTATCCGCCTGATCCCGGAGATGTAAGACCGGATACAGCCAAGGCGCCCTGCCGCAGTCTTTGCGGAAGAGCGCCTTTTTTTCGGCTTCATTTCATTTATTCGGTCAGC
>JAZRYN010000224.1:0-11183 GCA_045600745.1 Lachnospiraceae bacterium | reverse complement strand
TTTCGCCTCCCAGTTTTTAATGCAGTTAATAATTAAAGTGGCTAAACATTGAGACAAATTCATCCAAATCCGAAATTATGCTATCATAACGTTCAAGCACCACTCGAAGAACATTATCATTCACGTTATGTACGAGTCTGTTTCTTAATTTCTTGATTGAACATTCCATATAGTTTTTGTCATTACTGCCAAATATGCGTTCAATTAAGTCCGCATCATACTGGATCTCATAATAATCCAAAACGCGTTTGACTTCAGGAATGTTGACATCAAGAAGATTCCGTTCCTTCTTTGATAACTTTTTGCCTGCTTTTTCTCGTTCAGCAACAAGAAGTTTTTTATAGAACGCCTCGACAGAAACATATTTGAAAACAAAGTTCGCTATTTTATTTCGAATAGTTTCATCAGCAAGTATATAGTTAAACTGTGCAAATTCCGACTTGAAGAATGTAAGCTGAAATGATTTGTTCATTTTCCTTTGATTTCCTTTAGTACTCTAAATATCGCTCAGTCACATCATATCTATCAGTTGTTAGAATACTTACGGATTGCGAAAAATCGGTAGAATATGAATTTCCGGCATGGCAACCATATACCGTGCGCTCGTAATAATTTTGATTGCCAACAATTATCCACCTGCACTCCAAATCTGCTAACGAATCAGAGGGACCTATAATATAGTTGCCGTTTACATACAGGCGATACTCGTCTACGGATTCAAAATAGGGTTTTACATCTTTAAAAACACCATTGTACCATCCATATACGCCCTCGTTATACTCCTTGCCATATTTGTGAACAACTGTATAGCCGTCATATTCAATGGTCTCCGTTGTCAAGGTAGCACTTTTTGTTTCAATATGATTATCGGAGCCAACATTAAAGGATCCGCTAACTTTCTCAGTTTCACTGGATTTACTAATAATCTGGTCAGTTGACGGATGACAATTAACAATGTCAAACAAGTCTGCCAGTTCAAAAAGTGAAGTAGATATATTTGTTATATTACGTAGCAGTTCAGGATTTTGCTCAAAAAATTTCGTTTCCTCTGTGTAATGATTGACCACCGGTTCCATATATTGAGCTATATAAGCGGTGTATATTGATAAAAATTCTTCTGCTGAATAAGTTTCAACATACTTTTTAATAAATTCTTCCGTAATAATCCACGTGCCGTTCCATTGCTTGTCATATTTGCTACTGCATAACCCGAGATTGTATAGGGTATCATCGCTATAATCAGACCAATTCATCAAATATTTACTCTTAAATGATCTATTTTCATATTCTTCTTGAAAAAAGATATTGTGAACTATCTCGCAATTCTTATCCGTGGAAGAAGGCACTTCAGGCTTTGAGTTTATGCTATATTTATATGTAATAAAAATAGCCAGGCACATAGCTGCGATACCTATTATCCACCATAATGCCTTACGTTTTCCATTTACTGTTTTTTCATCTTTCAAATTATCCATGTCAATTCCCTCAATTCATATTACATAATCGGTATTATGTTCTTGTTCGAAACACATTTGAAAAAAGGGAAATGAAAAAATAGGCGCACAAAATCAAGTCCATTCCTTAGTCTTTTCAAAGCGCTTTGAATGGGCTTAGCTTTTTATACTCAAATTTCGACAATTTCTTGAACAATTCCATTCCATACTTTTCACCAAGATTTCACTCGAACCACTTGATTTTTCAAGAGGTCTGTGCTATACAATGTTGGTAGAAATGGGATTGGTGTATGCACCACCCGATTTTTACAACATAATACCGATTATGAATGTTGGCCGATGAACGACATCGGCGTTTTTTGAAGCATAATACCGATTATGTTGCAGTCGCCGCTAATGGCGGCTTTTTTCATATAATCAACCGCATACGTTCCATACGCTGACGATGTTCCGTGCCGGTCGAGATAATATAGATCCGTGTCGTGTTGATGCTACTATGCCCAAGAATATCTGCGAGCTTAGCAATATCCTTTTCGATGCCGTAGAACACCCGGGCGAACAGGTGCCGCAGATTATGCGGAAACACCTTTTCGGGACTGACCTCTGCTTCAAGACAGAGGTTTTTCATTTCCCGCCAGATATTCGTGCGGCTCAGTGGTTTTCCCGTGCGGGTGATGAAGACTGCGCCCGCCGTTATCTTCTGCTTGGATATATACCGAAGCAATTTCTTTTGCAGATCTCGGACGATGAAAATGCCTCTTGTCTTGCCTTTTAGGGAGACCATCGCTTCGCCTTTACGAACGGCTTCCACGGTGATGAATGGCAGCTCGCTGACACGGATGCCCGTACCGCAGATGGTTTGCAAGATCAGACAAAGACGCTCATTCTGTTTTCTCTCTGCCGTTCGGCACAAACGCTCATATTCCGCCTTCGTCAGTTCCTTTTCTTCACGGCAGAACACCTGCTGCTGAACTTTCAGCGATTTCACCCGCAGCTCGTACCAGCCGAGAAAAGAAAACAGACTGTTTAACGACGCCAGCATCGAATTGATGCTCCGCACGGCATACCCGCTGCCGATCAGACTTTGCTTATAGGCGATAACGGTATCTTTTGTGATCGTCCCGCCACAGAACACCGAAAATGCCGTCACGTCACGGATATACTTATTCCGCGTGTTCTCGCTCTTTTCTTCCTCCCGCAGATAATTACGGAATCCCTCGATTTCCTTGCTGGTTAAAAAATGTTCTTTCATTGTATTCACCTCCGGATAAGTCGTTTTTATCGTTTACCCGATAAGTATGAAAGCATAGAATTGCCGTGCTATTGTAACTGATCGTCCCGCTTAAACAAAATGCAGCGCATTCAAGAAAGCAGAACGGGCAAAGAAATATGATCATGTCATTCAGAAATAGAGCGAATGCGATCTCGCTTCCCGGACGAGCCGGAAAATCGTCTGATACGGAAAACAAGATCCGCTGATAGCCAAGTGGGCAGAGTAAAAGCAAAGAGCAGGTGCCCCCCGGATCATTCGGGATCATACCTGCTCTTCAAGGAACTACCTTATACAATTGTGTCCGATGCTTTTTACCGCACGGCAGCCGTTCCGGCTTCGTGGCCGCTCGTCCAGGCCCATTGCAGATTATAGCCGCCGCAGGGGCCGTCCACATTCAAGATCTCACCAGCAAAATAGAGCCCAGGCGTCAGCTTTGACTGCAAGCTGCGGTCGACCTCTTCAAGCGGCACGCCGCCGCGTGTGATCTGTGCGGAATCAAAATCCTTTGCGCCGTTGATGGTGAAGGTCAGCTGCGACAGGTTTTTCGCCAGCTTGGTCAGGCCGGAGACCGAGATCGTTTTGCAGGGAACATGCAGCTCGATCCGGGAAAGATTTAACAGCGTAGCAATGCATTTGTTCGGAACGATTCCGCGCAGGAGTTCGCCCGTCTCCCAGTCCGGATGCGCCTTGCAGCGCATTTTCAGGGCAAACAGGATATCCGTCTCCGATTTGTTGTCCCAGAAGTTCAGTAAGACCGCCGTCTTTTTGTTCTGGCTGAGCGCGTCAACAGCGTCACCGCTGAGCTGAAAGACGGGGATGCCGGAAATGCCGTAATCGGTCATCTGGATCTCACCCTGCTTACTGCTGCGCCTGATCCCGTCGATCTGGAGCGTGACCGTCCCCTCAAGGCGGACGCCGGCGAAGTTCTTGACCCAATTCTCTTCTGCCGTGAGCGCGACCAGCCCCGGCAGCGGCTGAATGATATTATGGCCGAGATCCATCGCCAGGTTGTAGCCGCTCCCGTCAGAGCCGGATTTCGGGAAAGCCATCCCGCCCGCAGCAAGGATCACCCTGTCGCCGCGGTATTCATTGCCGTCCTCCGCAGTCAGAACGAAGCAGTCGGGATTCTTTTCCGCTTTAACGATCTTCGTATCGGTGAAAATTCTGACGCCGAGGTGTCTGACCTCCGAAAGAAGCGCATCGCGCACCGACGCCGCCTCCCTGTCCTTCGGATAGTAGTAGCCGTCCCGAGAAACGGCAGGAATACCGAGCCCGTTAAAGAATTCCAGTGCGTCGCGGTAGGAAAAGCGGGCCATAAGGTCATCAAGGATCACCGCATTATCGCTGTAATAAGCCATCGGCAGAGCTTTTTCATTGGTCATGTTGCAATGGCCGTTGCCGGTAGACAGGATCTTTTTGCCCGGCTTTGCGCCGCCTTCAAGGAGCAAGATCTCGGTGCCCTTTTTCGCCGCCCGCGCTGCCGCTATCGCAGCAACCATGCCGGACGCGCCGCCGCCTACGATAATTAGTTTCATATTCCCCTCTTTCCCGCCTTTCGGCGCATCATTTACGAAGCAGATGAAATTTATCCGCAGCACGGATAAAAGTATTTCCGTGCGGCATGCTTTCCAGATCCTCCCGGCTTACCGCGCCGAACAAAAGGACCGCGACAAAATAGACGATAACGGCCGCAAGTATCGCGGCAAGCAGGCTGACCGTATTTCCGGCACGGGCGCGGAGCAGCCGGTACAGGAAATAGCACACTGCGCCCATAAGTCCGGAGCTGAGCAGCACCCGCGGAATGATCCGGGCAAATTCCATCCTGAATTCCAGCTTGTCTTTCAGGGCAAAAAGATTCAGGATGCAGATGATCAGGCTGAGCAGCACATGGTTGAATACCACGCCGATAATATCCCATTCCAGTATCCAAAGGCTGAACGCCAAAAGCGGCAGATGCAGGATCAGCGCCTTTAGGGTGTTCCAGATCGGCGTCCAGAAATCATTGTTTCCCTGAAGGATCCCGACAGATAGAGTCGAAAAGCAATAGGTCAGGACCGCCGAGGAGCCGTAGAACATCATTTGTCCGGCAAGGGTGTTGTCCGTTGTATGAAACAGAAGGTCGAAGCAGGGCTTACCGAGAACACCAAGGCCGACGCTGGCCGGTATCGCGATCAGCAGAATGAAGCGAAATGCAGCATTGGCCTTGTCTCTTGCCGCAGCGCTGTCCCCTTTGGCAATAGAGGCAGAGATCGTCGGCATGGTAGAGCTGGACATGGCGGTGGCAATGGCGATAGGAACATTTATCAGGACCATGTACTTCGACGAATAGACGCCCCAGATCGCCCGGTAATCCGCACCGACATACTGAGCATAGACCGTCTGGTCGATCAGTGTGCCGATATTGGAAAGCGCTGCCGAAAGAAGGACCGGAAATACGGTCATCAGGATCGCCTTAAAGGTAACGGACAGCGGATCAAGCACTTCGTCCCTGTTCCGTCTGCAGCGGCTGACCAGCGACTTCCGAAACAGTAAATAGATAAAAATCAGGAAAAGCAGGGCAGCTACAGCCCCGGCAAGGACCCCGTAGGTCGCGCCCTGAGCGCCGTAGGCGGAAGCATAATAGTTGCTGACGCCGGCATCCTGCGCGACGCCCTTCTGGAACAGGGCATAGCCGGCCAGAAGACTGATCGCCACATGAAGAAGCTGCTCGATGATCTGGGAGACCGCGGTCGGGACCATTGTCCCGTGCCCCTGGAAAAAGCCGCGCATCACGCCCAGAACGCCCATGACGAAGACCGTCGGGGCAAGGGCTCTGATCGCGTAGACCGCTTCGGGCATCTTCATGATGTCTGCGGCAAAAAAGCTCGCGCCAAGCGTCATCAGCAAAGAAGCGGCAGATCCCAGCACGGCTCCGAACGCCAGACTGATCAAAAAGATCTGCCGTACATTTCTGTACTGCTTTCTGGCATTCTTGACCGAGATCAGCTTCGAGACCGCCTGAGGCAGACTGTAAGAAGAGATCATCAGCAAAATATTGTATATGCTGTAGGCCGTGCTGTAGACCCCCATCCCGTCTTCCCCGATGATCGAGAGCATGGGGATCCGGAAGAGCATGCCGATAATACGGCTCAGGATCCCGGCGATCGCCAGAATACTGCCCTGCACGATGAAATTATTATTTTTGTTTTTTGTCATATTCGTCCCTTGTTATGCCAAGGCTCTGCAGAAGTGCTTCCTGCTTTGCCTCCATCGCAAGGCGTCCTTCCTCATCCTCGTGATCATACCCCATCAGATGAAACATGCTGTGTGCCGTTAAAAACGCAAGCTCCCGTTTTTCGCTGTGACCGTATTCGGCAGCCTGCCGGCATACCTTTTCAAGAGAGATCACCATATCGCCGAGCATCAGCTCTCCGCTCTCCGGGTGGAATAAAGTCGGGTCGTCTTCAAGCTGCGAAAAATCGCCGGGCGACGGATATTCAACAAAAGGAAAGCTGATCACGTCGGTTGCGCTGTCAATGCCGCGCTCATTTTTATTGATCGTGCGGATCGCCGCATCGTCGGTCAGCAGAACGTCCACTTCGGCGTCATACGGGCACTGCTCCGCTGCCAAAGCACCGCGGACGACCTCCCGAATGACTTCCTCTTCATTAAAATCCAGCTTTTTATCGGTTTCCCGCTCGACCGTGACCGTCATACCTTCCTCTTTTCCATACGGGCCGCCTTTATCTGCTGCCTGGCTGCCCGCTCGGCTTCATTCTTTTCGAAGGCCTTAACGATGTCCTTGACGATCCTGTTCCGTACGACGTCACGGTTGGTCAGGCGAATGATCCCGACGCCGTCGACCGTTTTGAGGATCTCGGCCGCACGTTCAAGTCCGGAATCCGCCTTTCGCGGCAGGTCGATCTGCGTGATGTCTCCGGTCAGGATCATGCGTGAATCCTCGCCAAGCCGGGTAAGCGCCATCTTAAGCGTGCTGAGGGAAGCGTTCTGTCCCTCATCGATGATAATGCGGGCGCGGTTCAGCGTCCTTCCTCGCATATAGGCAAGCGGCGCCACCTCAACGACTCCGTTTTCACGCATCTTTTCGGCTCTTTCCGGCCCGAACACATCATTTAAGGCATCATAAAGGGGCCGCAGGTAAGGGTCTACCTTCTGGGCCAGGTCGCCCGGAAGAAAGCCCAGACGCTCTTCTCCTGCCTCGATCGCCGGCCGTGACATGATGATGCGCTCTACCGTGCCGTCCTTGAGTTCCTGCGCTGCCTGCGCAACGGCAAGGTAGGTCTTTCCTGTTCCGGCAGGCCCGATGCAGACCGTAACCGTCTTTTCCTGCAGCATTTTGAGGTAGTTCTGCTGTCCGAAGGTCTTGCATTTGATCGGCAGGCCTTTATAGTTCATCGTCACGGCGCTGTCCATCGCACGGAAAAGATCGCTGAGCGAGCCTTCCTTAGCCTCCTCGATCAGACGTTCCATCAGGCTCTCGTTGATCTCTTCCCCCTGCTTATATAACTGCACGGCAGCTTTCAGGACCTGAAAAGCCATGGCTTTTCCGTTTTCTTCACCGGAAAATTCGACAGAATCGCCCCGAAGCATAAGTTCAACGGAGAAAGCGGCTTCCACTTTTCTTGCCCATATATCCTGCGGGCCGATTACGGCTGAGGCCTCACCTGCGCTGTGAAACTGAAATGCGTTCGACATAGTCTCCTTCCGGCCGCAGCGGCATGCGCCGAAGGGCCCTATATCATGATAGGAAGCACACGCGCTCCCATGATACAATATGATTTATTATACTGATAATGAAGTAAGATATCAAGTAGACAGGATCGATTTCACAAAAAAACAGAACCGGGCGCGAAGCATCGGTTCTGTCTCTCGTGAATTCATGGTGCCGAATCATCTGTATTTGCGTTTTCTCGCAGCTTCGGATTTCTTCTTGCGGCGAACACTGGGCTTTTCGTAGTGCTCGCGCTTGCGGATCTCCTGCTGGATACCATCCTTGGCGCAGGCACGCTTGAACCGGCGCAGAGCGCTGTCCAGAGTTTCGTTTTCCTTCACAATAACGGTAGCCATTCATCTCACCCCCATTCGGTCGGGATTTGTGCAAGAGATCTTGTCTTCGGCACGCGTTTTATTATAACACAAAATCTCCTGCCGTCAATCGGAATTTGCATTTTTTTCGCAAAGCTTTTTGTCTTTTTGTCTTTTTGTCTTTTTTTTATAAAGCTTTTGCGGAAGCTTTGCGGAGAGCTTTGCAGCGCTCAAGCCTTCAGCATGTCGGCAAGAGCCTCTGCGGCTTTCGAAAGCGCGTTCTCGATACCGGCTGGATCCTTCCCGCCTGCCTGAGCCATCTGAGGCTTTCCGCCGCCGCCTCCGCCGATCTCTGAGGCGATCGCCTTAATGATATTCCCCGCATGAGCGCCCTTTTCCACTGCCCCGTCTGTTGCGGTGACCATCAGATTTACCTTGCCGTTTACCGCACTGGCAAGCACAACGACGCCTTCGCCGATCTGCGCACGGAGATTATCGCCCATGCTGCGCAGGCCGTTCATGTCGAGCCCTTCCGCCTTCGACGCAATGAACTTCACTCCGTTGATTTCACGGATCTTGTCGGCGATACTGCCGATCGAGGCTCCGGCGATCTTTGCTTTCAGGCTTTCATTTTCGGCAGAAAGCGCACGAGCTTCTTCGACAAGCTGCGTGATCCTGTGCTCCAGTCCGTCCGGCGCGGTCTTTGCCGCAGACGCCGCCTGATTCAGCTTCTGCTCCATACCACGGTAATAAGCTAACACCGCCCGGCCGGTCAGCGCTTCGATGCGGCGCGTTCCGGCCGCAATGCCCGCTTCGGAAATGATCTTAAAGCAGCCGATTTTTGCGGTATTATCAACATGTGTACCGCCGCACAGCTCCCGGGAAAAATCGCCCATGGAAACAACACGGACGATATCGCCGTATTTCTCTCCGAACAGGGCCATGGCGCCGGTTTTTCTGGCTTCCTCCTGACTCATCAGGTCAGTCCTGACCGGCAGCGCAGCGTAAATTTCTTCATTGACCATGTTTTCCACGCTGGTCAGCTCTTCCTGAGTAAGCGGGGCAAAATGGCTGAAATCGAAGCGAAGCCGCTCGTTGTCGACATCGGAGCCCGCCTGTTCGACGTGCGTGCCGAGGCAGGTACGAAGGGCCTTTTGCAGGAGGTGCGTCGCACTGTGGTTGCGGGCCGTATCGGCGCGGCGCTTTTCGTCGACCGATAAGGTCACCTCTTCGCCCTGACGGAACATACCGGAAAGCACAGTGCCTTCATGGCCGATCTTGCCGCCCTTTAGCTTAATGACCTTTTCCACCCGGAATACCGCATCCTCCTCGCCGCTTATCCGTCCGGTGTCGTTTTGCTGGCCGCCGCTTGTGGCATAAAACGGCGTTTCCCCGCAGATGATCGTTCCGTGGTCGCCTTCGGCAAGCCCGTAGGCAATATCCGTCTCACCGGTCATGGCGAGGATCGTGCTTTGAGCCGACAAACGGTCGTAGCCGACAAAGCGGCTCGTAAGAGCCGGGTCGAGCTGGTCATAGACCGTTGAATCGGCGCCCATATAGTTGGTCGCTCGTCTGGCCGCTCTTGCCGTATCCTTCTGCTTTTTCATGGCCGCCGCGAAGCCTTCTTCATCGACCTTCATGCCCTTTTCCTCCAGGATCTCTCTGGTCAGATCAAGCGGAAAGCCATAGGTATCATAGAGGCGGAAGGCCTCGGCGCCGTCAAGGGTATCCTTTCCCGTCCGGGACATCTCCGCTTCAAGCTCGCCCAGCATGGAAAGCCCCTGGTCGATCGTGCGGCTGAACTTTTCTTCTTCATCTTCAATGACGCCGAAAATCAGCGATTTCTTTTCTTCGAGCTCAGGGTAGCCGTCGCATGAGGTCTCAATGACCTTTGCCGCCATACGGGTCAGGAACTTGCCCCGGATGCCCAGAAGCCTTCCGTGGCGGGCGGCGCGTCTGAGCAGGCGGCGCAGCACATAACCGCGGCCCTCGTTGGAAGGCATGATTCCGTCGCTGACCATAAAGGTGACCGAACGGATATGGTCGACAATGACACGGATGGAAATATCCGCTTTTTTATCGGTGCGGTATTGTACGCCGGCGATCGCGCTGACTTCGTCGCTCAGGGCCTTCATGGTATCGATGTCAAAGACCGTGTCCACATCCTGAACCGCGACGGCCAGACGTTCGAGCCCCATGCCGGTATCAATGTTTTTATTTTTCAGTTCGGTATAGCCGCCCTTACCGTCGCCGTCAAACTGAGTAAAGACGTTGTTCCAGACCTCCATGTAGCGGTCACAGTCACAGCCGACCGTGCAATCCGGCCTTCCGCAGCCGTATTTTTCGCCGCGGTCATAGTAGATCTCCGAGCAGGGGCCGCAGGGGCCGGCGCCGTGTTCCCAGAAATTGTCTTCTTTGCCGAAGCGGAATATCTTCTCCGCGGGAACGCCGATCTTCTTGTTCCAGATATCGAATGCCTCATCGTCATCCAGATAAACAGAGGGATAGAGTCTATCTTCGTCCAGCCCGACCACCTTTGTCAGGAACTCCCAGGACCAGGTTATGGCTTCGGTCTTAAAATAATCCCCGAAGGAGAAATTTCCCAGCATTTCAAAAAAGGTCAGATGGCGGGCGGTATGACCGACATTTTCGATATCCCCGGTCCGGACGCATTTCTGGCAGGTCGCCATGCGACGGTTCGGCGGGACCTCCTGTCCCGTAAAGTAGGGCTTTAACGGAGCCATGCCGGCCGGGATCAGCAGCACGCTGTTATCATTATGAGGCACCAGAGAATAGCTCCCCCGTGCAAGATGGCCCTGAGACGCAAAGTAGTCAAGGAACATTTTGCGAAGCTCATTAACGCCGTAATACTTTTGCATAGAAAACCTCCGCTGTTTTAGAATAGAAAAAAAGCTCCCTGCCGGATTCGAACCGGCGACCTACGCATTACGAATGCGTCGCTCTACCAGCTGAGCCAAGGAAGCATGTCGCTCGCGACTGATTCATATTAGTATAGTTTTTCTTCTTTGTCAAATGTTTTTTCGCGCAAATCCCGAATTTTTCGTCCGGATCCCGGATTTTTTTGCTTAATTGAAAAAGTAAGTTCCAGTGCAGAACTAAAATCTACAAAGGTTTAAAAGTATGCATGTTTTCAAAAGTTTTTAACGATAATCCACGCGCCTGATGTATAATTATATCGAACAAGGTCAAAAATAAGAAAATCAGGGCATAGCAAACAAGCCAAATAGAATGGGGTGTGAAAAATTTAATTCTACTTGGTGGGAAAGAGTTTTTATGAATCGTTAAACCTTGGCTCCTGACAACAGATCTGACTTTGTTTATCAGGGCGTTGCTTCAGGGTCAAAAGCAGCGCCTTTAATCAAGTTTCTTGCCTCACCTAATAAGGCATGGCTTAAGATTCACTTCATCCG
>JAZRYN010000223.1:0-2433 GCA_045600745.1 Lachnospiraceae bacterium | reverse complement strand
GAGCTGCGGCGTATTGGCCTCGACCACATTGATGTCGATGCTGGGATAGCGTCCGGTAAAGCAGGCAATGATCGGAGGAAGGATGCAGGAGGTGAACAGGTTGCTGCCGCCGACGTTGATGCTGCCGACCTTTAACTCCTCCAGATTGCTGAGATAGTTCAGAAAGCCGTTCTGAAGATCCATATACTGCTTGACGACTTCGATGTATTTTTCACCACATTCCGTCAGGCCGACAGGATTGGTGCTGCGGTCAAAGATGGGGCAGCCGATCTTTTGCTCGATCCGCTTGATCGTTACGCTGAGAGCAGGCTGAGAGATGAACAGATTTTTTGCCGCACGGGAAAAGCTCCGTTCCTTGTAGACCTCGTAGACATATTCGGGATTGCTGAACATACAACATCTCCTTTATACCGCTGTACCGCGTATAGTTAATTGGTTATATATTATCATAACGCTATGACGATTACAACAATTATTTATAGTTCATGAGGGGAAAAAATGCAGAAAGTTCTTGTTGTCGGTGTGGCCGGCGGCTCCGGGAGCGGAAAAACGACCTTAACGAAGTCCCTGACGGATCGCTTCGGCGATGACATCGCTGTCATTCATCATGACGATTATTACCGGGCAAATGACGATCTGACTTATGAGGAGCGCACACAGTTAAATTATGACTGTCCGGATTCCTTTGAGACAGAAATGATGGCGGAACACCTTCGCCTCCTGAAAGAGGGAAGGAGCATATACTGCCCCGTTTACGATTATACTGTTTATAACCGCAGCAATAAAACGGTGCTGATCGAGCCGCGTCCGATCATCATTGCCGAGGGCATCATGATTTTCGCCGAGCCGCTGCTTGTCGAACAGATGGATATTAAGATCTTTGTGGATACCGATGCCGACATCCGCCTGTGCCGCCGCGTTGTCCGCGATGTCAGTGAGCGCCGGCGCACGGTCGAAAGCGTAACGAGGCAGTGGCTCGCCACGGTAAAGCCCATGCATGACCGGTATGTGGAGCCGTCTAAGAAAAATGCGGATATTATCGTGCCCGAAGGCGGCGAAAACAAAGTCGCGGTCGATATGATCACCTTGTTCATCGAGCGTCAACTCGGCGCCTCCTGCGGCAGATAGGAAGACGGCAGGCGGCAAGGGGCGGCGTCAGCCGCCTTTTTCTTTGCGGAAGGAGAGGAAAATGCAGGGCGGTCTTCATCAAATATTCATGATTTTCTCTATCTTCTGCTTGAAAACGGATAGATAATCACTTATATTATATTATGTATTTTTATGTGCATGGGCACAGAACATCCGAAACCCGTTTCGGAAAGGAGATGGAATGAAACCTGATCAAAAGCCCGGCTTTTTCAGAATGCTATGGGAGCTTTTATATCCGTTCCTCATTTACGAGCTGATCTCGTCCGTGGTCAGCATGGCAGCCGCCATGCTGCTGATGAGCCTGAATCAGCAGGCCTTCCTCGGCGTCACGAATCCCAACGATCTGCTGATGACGGTGTCGGAGCTGATCTCGGCCAATTACGGCTATATTGCGGCGGCTTCCGCGGCCCTCAGCATCCCTGTCCTTGTCTTTCTTTATCATAACGACAGGACGAAGGAGAAGGCGGCCTCTTTATATGAGAAGTGGGAGGCAGTTCCGTTTTATTATTATATCCTTGTTTTTATCATGGGAATTACCGCCTGCCTGGGACTGAATCACCTGATGATCTACAGCAGGCTTACCGAGCTTCTGTATGACGGCTATGAGCAGTCTGCCGAGCTGCTGTTTCAGGGACAGCTGATCCAGGAGATCATCT
Source organism: Lachnospiraceae bacterium (assembly GCA_045600745.1). Taxonomy (GTDB): domain Bacteria; phylum Bacillota; class Clostridia; order Lachnospirales; family Lachnospiraceae; genus UBA6987. The sequence goes on along the minus strand of JAZRYN010000223.1, from coordinate 628 downwards.
TTGCCGGGATCCTGATCCCGATCGCCGAGGAGACGATCTTCCGGGGACTGATCTACCGCCGCATGCGCTGGTATTTAAAGCCCTCGCAGGCCATGGTCCTTTCTGCGTTATATTTCGGCGCGGTCCACGGCAACCTGCTTCAGGGGATCTATGCCTTTGCCCTTGGCCTGCTGCTGGCCTTCACGTATGAACGCTTCCACAGTATGCTGGCGCCGGTCCTGATCCATATCGGGGCAAATATCATATCCGTTCTGGTGAGCGACGCCGGGATACTGGACTTTGCTTATGAAGACGACGGGATGTTCTTGATCGTGACGATAGCGGCGATCGGCATCTTTTTGGTGTCATTTTATCTGATCGCCACCTATGTTTATCCCAGAAAGAAACCGGCGGATACGTTAGCTTCAGCGGGCCCGCTTTCGCAGAATTAAGGAGGAAATTATGGATAAAGCGCATCTGCAGCAGTGCATGAATAAGCTGCTTGAACTTGCCAAGGCCAAAAACAGCGTGCTGGAAGACAACGATATTAACGATACCTTTCTCGGTACCGATCTTGCGCCGAGCGAGCTCGAGGAGGTTTACAGCTTTCTTGAATCCAACAATATCGACATCATGCGGGCAATGAACG
>JAZRYN010000222.1:0-3483 GCA_045600745.1 Lachnospiraceae bacterium | reverse complement strand
AGCGCTTCGGCATGGCCGTTCTATTTATTGCGCACGATCTTTCCGCGGTCAGGGATTTTTCCGACCGCATCGGCGTCATGCACGGCGGAAGGCTGGTCGAGGAAGCGGCGGCAACGGAGCTGTTTAACGAGCCGCTGCACCCTTATACGCGTTTGCTCTTGTCGGCGCTCCCGCAGGCGGAGCAGGCTCCGGAAATGCCGGAAAAAGACCTCTTTTGCGGCGCCGGGAGGCTCAGCCAGAGCGGGGACTGCCGTTTTCTTGAGGCAAGGCCCGGACACTTTGTCCTCTGCGGCGGGACAGACCGCCGGCTCACCGGCGCCGGCGAGCCTTAAATAGCGCCTGAAAAAAGCCGAAAATAACCTGCCCGAAGGCCCCGAATGCCGCTTGACATTCGGGCCGCCGTCTGGTATAAACTGCTTAAAAAGATACGCTCTGCACTTGACAATACCACCTCTGTTTGCTACATTAAAATGGAGTATATCCACAAGGGGAAATATTATCTTCTGGTGGACATATACATTATTCTTTCAAGGAGGATAGTTATGAAGAAACTGTTAGCTCTGCTGCTGACTGCCGCGATGATTCTTTCTCTGGCAGCCTGCGGCGAACAGCCCGGTCCTGGATCTTCTGAGGACACGACCCCTGCGGTCTCCACAGAAGGTACCACCGAGGCTGACACGACAGAAGCCCCTTCGGTGACTCCCACCGAAGATCCCGACGCCGACAAACTGGCGGTCGAGGCCTGGTCGTATGACACGGCGCAGTACTATGATGATTCCGAGAAGATCTATAACGACATTCTCGGCGATTATTACAAGTACTATCAGGAAGCGCTTGAAGTCACCGACGACATGGCTCTGCGCTATGCGCTGGAGGCCATTGCCGAGGCCAAGCTGCTGAACTCCGCCATCATGCTTCCCACCACCACGAACGGCGGAAACTATGCCCTGAGCCGTGTTGTTCCGAGAACGATCAACACCACTCAGTGGGGCAACGACAGCGACCGTTTCCACAACGCTCTTGTGGTTGACGGAGACTTTATGATCCCGGCCGACCGCGACGAGATCAAGGTCAAATGGGCCGAGCTTGCCGGAACCGGCGAGTTTGCCGAATGGGTCGAAAAGTTCCTGGCCGATAAGGGCTATACCATTAAGGATACCTATACCCTTGGCTACAACGAAGATCCTCAGACCTGGGATGCGATGCAGACCTACCGTACCGTAGACTCCGAAGCGATCGTGAACACGGTCGACGGCCTGATGGAATACGACATCGAGAACGTGCAGCAGCCCGCTCTTGCCGAAAGCTATACCATCAACGACGACCAGACCGTATTCACCTTCAAGCTCCGCGAGGGTGTCCACTGGAGCGATTCCCAGGGACGTGACCTCGGCGAGCTGACCGCGGACGACTTTGTCGCCGGTATGCAGCATCTGCTGGATGCTCAGGGCGGTCTGGAAGGTCTTGCCGGTGCTGACGGCGTCCGTATCGTCAATGCCGATGCCTACATCAACGGCGAAGTCACCGATTTTGCCGAAGTCGGCGTGAAGGCTCTTGACAAATATACGGTCGAATACACCCTGGAAGATACTTGCGTATGGTTTATGACCCTGCTGGGCTACAACCCCTTCTTCCCGGTCTGCAGGAGCTACTATGAATCTCAGGGCGGCAAGTTCGGCGCCGACTTCAATGCCGAGGATGAATCCTATCTGTACGGCAAAGATCCCGACCACATTGCCTACTGCGGCCCTTACCTGGTCACCAACGCCACGGAAGCGAACACCATCGTGTACGAAGCCAACCCGCTGTACTGGAACAAGGACGGCATCAAGCTGAAAAAGATCACCTGGCTGTACAACGACGGCTCGGATAACCTTAAGGCTTACAATGACGCCAAGGCCGGCACGATCGACGGCTGCGGCCTGAATGCCGCCTCTGTCGAAGCGGCCAAGAAGGACGGCCTGTTTGATCAGTATGCTTATGTCTCCGAGACTGACGCCACCTCCTTCATGGGCTTCTTCAACGTCATGCGCAACCAGTTCGCGAATGGGAACGATGCGTCTGTTGGCGTCTCCACCAAGACCGTGGGACAGGCGAAGACCTACAACGCCTTCATGCAGAACATCCACTTCCGTCATGCACTGGCCACGTCCATCGACCGTGCCACCTACAATGCACAGATCGTCGGCGAAGAGCTGAAGCTTACCAGCCTCCGCAACTCCTACGTGCCCGCTACCTTCATGACGCTTCCGGAAGATGTTACGGTCCAGATCAACGGCGCTGACACCACCTTCAAGGCCGGTACCAAATACGGCGAGATCGTTCAGGCTCAGCTTGATGCCGACGGCTTTGAAGTCAAGGTCTATGATCCGACCATGGACAGCGGTCTTGGCAGCGGCGACGGCTTTGACGGCTGGTACAACCCCGAATACGCTTATGCGGAATTCGAAAAGGCTGTCGAAGAGCTGAAGGCCGAAGGCTATGAGGTCTCCCCCGAGAACCCCATCGTCATCGACATCCCTTACCCGGGCAACCTGCAGACCTATACCAACAGGGCCAATGTGACCAAGCAGTGCATTGAAGAAACCTTAAAAGGCAATGTCAAGGTCAACCTGGTCGACTGCATCGATGCCAAGGGCTGGTACAATGCCGGCTATTATCCGGATTTCGGCTATGAAATGAATGCCGACTTTATGGATGTCTCCGGCTGGGGCCCCGACTACGGCGATCCTCAGTCCTACCTGGCGACGATGACTCCCGCCCCCGGCGGAATGGTCAAGTCCTGCGGTATCTATTGATCCGGATGAAACGGCGGAAGCTTTCCGCCTGAATCCCTGAATAAGAGGCGAGAATGGGCCTCAAAACCCATTCTCGCCATCTGTCACCTCCTGACTGCTGACGGCCCGACTAAAGCCGGCAGCTCAGAGAGAAAATGAGTAAAGAGAGGGCCCTCCATGACAAAATACCTGATCAGACGTATTTTGCACGCATTGATCTCGGTCTGCATCGTGGTCGCGATCGTGATGATCATGATCTACTCCATGCTGGACCGGAATCAGATCTTTGCGAAGGATCCGCAGTACACCAAGGTCTCCAATAACGATAAAGAGGTTTATCGTTATAAAAACTGGAAAGATTACGGCTATGTGGATCTTGTCATGTACAGCGATTATCTGCTGCAGCTGACGCAAAACGGTGAGATTACGGAAGAGACTCGCTCCAAGGCGGTATCGATCGGCCGCACGCCGGACAAGGATTCGGAACTGACGGCGGAATATGTTGCCAAGTTCAACGCCTGGGCGAAGGAAAACGGTTATCAGGTCATCCGCAAGGATGCCATTATGCAGACCGCCAGAAAGGTTGCTCCCGGCGGTCAGGCCAAGCTGTTCGCTTATCGCGACCGCCCGCTTTCCAAGCGGCTGCTGACTTATTTCGGCGGCCTGGTTAAGGTGGACACGCTGAGCTCGGTGCAGGATGACGTCG
>JAZRYN010000221.1:0-2931 GCA_045600745.1 Lachnospiraceae bacterium | reverse complement strand
AAAAAAAGCGGCCGGCGTTTTGTTCCGCTGTCGCTTGAACTGCCGCGAGGCGTGACCGTGATCACCGGCGCCAATATGGGAGGGAAAAGCGTGGCGTTAAAGACGGTCGTCCTGAATGCGGCGTTAGCTCTTTCGGGCTGCTTTGTCTTTTGCAGGAGGGCTGAGATCCCTGCATTTACCCGCCTCGAACTGATCAACCGGGATCTGTCCGATGCGGAGCAGGGACTTTCCAGCTTCGGCGGGGAGATCCTGCGCTTTAATGACGCCGTCAGGCATTTGGGGGACGGCCTGTCCTTTATTGCCATGGATGAATTTGCCCGGGGGACCAATGCGGAGGAGGGCGAAGCCATAGCCCGTGCGGCTGTCGGCTTTTTGGCGAAGCAGAATGCGGTGACGCTGCTGACCACGCATTACGACCACACGGCGGAGCTTGCGGCGAAGCACTATCAGGTGAAGGGCCTGAAAAAACTGACAGACAAGGCCCTGATAAGGGAGCAGCCGGCGGGGACGGAAAAGGACCGTCTGCGGATGATCGAACAGTCCATGGACTATGGCCTGATCGAAGCAGAGCCGGGCTCTCCGCTTCCGCGGGATGCGGTGAAGATCTGCCGCCTCCTCGGAATGGATGAAAGAATCCTTCAGGAACTTCCGGATGCAGTGCTTTCGTCTGAGGATAAAGATCAGTGATCCGCGCCGTGGCGGAGGCTGTGCAGAATAATTTATTCTTTTGCATAAAAAGCCTTGCGTTTTCGGCGAAAATCGGTTACACTATTCCCGAAAAGAACGATGGCTGTTGCTTAAAGCCGTGTCGTGAGCATAGAAAATAGAGGAGCGAAACGAAGGGTAGCCTCTGTTCCGCGGGATGGCAGTCCCGAACAGGGTGAAGGGTCGTTTTGCCGAAGGAAAGCGGCGGCCAACCGTTTTCCTGGCAGTCCGAGCTGAGCGCCGGCTGCTGTCATGCCGAGCATGAAGCGCTATTGAAAGAGATTCTTTCATGGCGCTTTTATTTTAGGAGGATCATTATGAAATCATTGATCAGAGTCCGCATGGGAGCGGAAGACGCCCATTACGGCGGCAATCTGGTGGACGGTGCGCACATGCTGCATCTGTTCGGGGACGTGGCGACGGAGCTGCTCATCCAAAATGACGGTGATGAGGGCCTGTTCTGCGCTTATGACAATGTGGAATTTCTGGCGCCGGTCTATGCCGGAGACTATATTGAAGCGGAGGGAGAGCTCGTGCATATCGGCAATACCTCGCGCAGGATGGTCTTTGAGGCGCGTAAGGTGATCGTGCCGCGCCCGGATATCAACGAATCGGCCTGCGACGTGTTAGCGGAACCGATCGTTGTCTGCCGCGCCAGCGGAACCTGCGTAGTTCCGAAGGACAAGCAGAGGAAAGCGCATTGAGAGCTTCCGCAGGCGAAAGACGGCGGACAGACAAACCAAAAAACGACAAGGAGAAAGCATGGAAAAACTGATCATCACTGCTGCCATTTGCGGCGCGGAAGTGACGAAGGAACAAAATCCGGCGGTCCCGTATACCGTAGAGGAGATCGTCCGGGAGGCCAAAAGCGCCTATGATGCCGGCGCCGCAATCGTGCACCTGCATGTGCGGGAGGACAACGGCACACCGACGCAGAACAAAGAGCGCTTCCGGGTCTGCATGGACGCCATCCGGGCGGCGATCCCCGAGGTGATCCTGATCCCCTCGACCGGCGGCGCCGTCGGCATGAGCGCCGAGGAACGCCTGCAGCCGACAGAGCTTTTCCCGGAAATGGCAACGCTCGACTGCGGGACCTGCAATTTCGGCGATGATGTTTTTGACAATACGATGCCGATGATGCGCATCTTCGGCAAACGGATGATGGAGACTCACATCAAGCCGGAGTATGAATGCTTTGAAATGGGGCATCTGGACACGATCCTGACCATGGCGCGTAAGGGGGAGGTCCCTGGTGCGCCGATGCAGTTCAATTTTGTGCTGGGAGTACCCGGCTGCACACCGGCGACGGTCGGCAACCTTGACTGGATGGTCAGACAGATCCCTTCCGGCAGCACCTGGACCGTGACCGGGATCGGCCGTCATGCGTTTCCGATGGCGGCGGCAGGGATCGTGATGGGGGGAAATGTCCGTGTGGGCTTCGAGGACAATCTGTACCTCTCCCGCGGCGTACCCGCAAGAAGCAACGGCGAGCTGGTGGAGAAGGTCGTGCGTCTCTCCCGGGAGCTTGGCCGCGAGATCGCCGGGCCGTCAGAAGCAAGACGGATTTTAGGATTGAGATCAGATTGAGAATTAGAAATATTTCCCAAATTAAAAAGAAAATACAAGAGTAAAGGCATGGAGGAGATGAAAAATGGAACAGTTAAAAGGCAATAAGTACGGAACCCACCGTGTGATCGAGCCAAAGGGGGTGCTGACGCAGGCAGCCTGGAAGATCGACAACGATATGAGCAAGCACTACGCCAACGAGATCATATGCGATGTGACCTCGCTCAACATCGACTCGGCTTCCTTTACCCAGATCAGTGAGGTCTGCGGCGGTGACGAGAAGAAGATCGGCGATATGATCCTTTCCATCGTAGCGGAACGGGGCAAACAGCAGAACCCCGTAACCGGCTCCGGCGGTATGTTCATCGGCCGCGTGGCTTACATCGGAGAGGATCTGAAGGACCGTGACTTGAAGGTCGGTGACAGGATCGCCTCGTTGGTTTCCCTGTCCCTTACCCCGCTTAAAATCGATAAGATCCTGGCGATCCATAAAGAGATCGACCGTGTGGATATTGTCGGGCAGGCGGTACTGTTTGAAAGCGGGATCTATGCGAAGCTGCCGGACGATATGTCCGAAGCCCTGGCGCTTGCGGCGCTCGATGTGGCCGGTGCGCCGGCTCAGGCAAGACGCCTCCCGAAGGAGGGCGACAGCGTCCTGAT
>JAZRYN010000220.1:0-10234 GCA_045600745.1 Lachnospiraceae bacterium | reverse complement strand
GTGCAAAATAAAGAAACGCGATGGCGGTCATTTTATAAAATAGACCGAGGGAGAGCTGCCGCTCCTTCGCCGCGGCTTTTACCCGAGAAGCCAGCTCGGCAAGCACTTTATCGGAGATCATTTCCCCGTTTATACAGCAGCGCTCGTTATACACGGATATATGCGGTGAGGTATATGATCCCGTTCGATATCCCGATTCTTTAAGGACGGCTGCCAGCATGGCGCATATGCTGCCCTTGCCGTTGCTGCCGGTGACATGAACAAAGCGCAGTGATTCCTGCGGATCGCCGAGGCTTTTCATGAGCTGTGAAAAGTCACCCTGCTCCGCCCTGCGGAATTCATTATCCGGCCCTTCCAGCCATGTGATCGCTTCCCTGTAGTTCATATCCACTTCCCGAATTTGCTGTTTTTATCCTTTCAAAACGGCAGTACCGACCTCAGATACTTCAGATTGGTCTGCTGAACGGCCTGAACAACGCTCATGCCGCGGATATAGACGCTGCGGTAAGAACCGTCGCAGGGTATCCTTCCCTGCGATAAGCTGGATGAGGACAGATACGGCAGGATCTTTGCCGCGCAGGAAAAGATATCCGAATTATCCATATCCGTCGCCGACATGGAAAGCACCGTATTCAGCACATCATTTAAGGTCTGGACGCTGGCATTTTTCATCTTGGCAAAAAGTGCATTCATGACGTTCCGCTGTCTGGCGGTGCGGTGGAAGTCATCATCGATCTTTCGGATGCGGCAATAGGCAAGCGTCGTGTTTCCGTCCAGATGACAATTCCCCTCATGCAGCGAGGCGGCGCTTGTCGTTGAATTACCGGTATAATTGATAACATAGCTGCTGTTCTTTAAATATTCCGCTTCCTGAGCCGTAAGTGTGATATTCACCCCGCCCAGAATATCCACGATCTTGGCAAACTGCTTAAAATCGACGATCACGCTTCCGTCGATGTGCAGGCCGAAGTTCGTGTTCAGACAGTCATAAAGGAACTGCAGGCCGCCGATCTCGTAAGCATGGTTCAGCCGGCTGTCCTCATAGCCCTCGTGGATCGGCAGATAGAGGTCACGCATGAAGGAGACCATGGCGATCTTGTGAGAACGGGGATTTACACTGACAAGGATCATGGTGTCGGTGCGGGACTTTTCGCCTTCAACACGCGCATCGATGCCGAGCAGCAGGATATTGATCAGATTCTTGTCCGGCAGGCCGTCCGCCTTTTTCCAGTCAAACTGTCCGATGACGATATAATTCGGGTTTGCGTTGATCTCGCTGCCGGACACGACTTTTGTTTCTCCGTCGATCTCCACCAGATAGCTTTCATTCGGATCGACGGTAACATCGCGGACGTCTTTTGATTCTCCTTCGGACGGAGGCGCATCCGTATCATCATTCATCAGCTCAAGCGCCTCGGAAGGAGAAAGGGTCGACTGCCTCGGGTCGATCCGCTGGATAAGATTCATATAGTGGTTGATCAGATAAATACCGCCGCCCCCGATAAGGAGAAGCACCAAAAATATGATCAGTACCGTTTTTCCTGCCTTGTGCTTCCGCTTTTTGCGGCTGCCGGGATTATCTTCGATATTAGGATTCTTTTTGTTTTTGGACATAGGACTCCCTTCGCAAGTACAGCTTGATTCAGATAAAGAGAAAGGCCCGCAGAAGCCGCTTTCGCGCCCGCGGGTCCGATGCCTCGCCCTGCCTTAATAAGGCAGATACGAGCGCAATGCGCTGATGTTTCTGCTTTGAATGCTTTGCAGTACATCCATACCGCGGATATTGACCGCCCGGTAAGCCCCGTCAGCCGGAAGCCGGTAGGTATTCAGGCTGTAGGAGCCCATGGACGAGATCACCTGTCCGGCATAGCCCATGATCGTTCCGTTGCTCATATCGGTCGCACAGTAGGCAAGCACCGTATTCAGCACACTGCCCATATTGCCTGAGCTCTTGAACTGATTGAAAAGGGTCGTCAGCATCTTGCGCTGTCTGGCGGTGCGGTTGAAGTCATTGTCGATCTTTCTGATCCGGCAGTAGGCAAGCGCCGCATTGCCGTCCAGATGACACATTCCTTCATGGATCGTAGACGGGTCGGTCCACCTTCCCGAATAGGACAGCATATTCGAGATCATGGATTTTGCTTCGGCGGCGGAAAGGGAGATATCCACTCCGCCGAGTGCATCGACGGCCTTGGAAAAGCCGGTAAAATCGAGCTTTACGCCTCCGTCGATGTGCAGGCCGAAATTATTCTGCAGGCACTGGTACAATAACGGCAGACCGCCGGCCTCATAGGCATGGTTGATGCGGCTGGAATAGCCTCCCTGAATCGGCAGGTACATGTCGCGCATAAAAGAGACCAGAGAGATCCTGTGCGAATTCGGATTGATGCTGAGAAGCATAATGACGTCGGAGCGGGCATTTCCGCTTCCCCTTGAATCATCGCCGACCATAATAATATTGATCAGGCCTTCGTCATTCAGGCTCGCCGCCTGCCCCCATTCGTAGGACGTCTGGATAGCTGCAGGTACCTGTGTTTCCGCAGAAGCCTGCGTCTCCGAGGAAGCCGTCTCTCCGGCGACGATGACTCTCGCATTATCCGGATCGATCATGATCAGACGCTCCGTTTCCTCCTCAAAAGAGAAATCGAAGCCTTCACTATCCGGCTCGATCGCCGGTCCGCCGTTTGCTTCGGCGCCTTCTTCCGTATCCGCTGTGTTTTCATAGCCGATCAGGGCCAGAAACTCATCCGGAGACAGCGTCGTCTGGGCGTCGTGGTCTATTTTTTCAACCTTATTCAGAAAATGGTTTACGACCGCGAAGCCGCTGCCTGCAATGATGATGACTGCCGAAGCAGCGATGATCAGCACTTTTTTCAGGGTGTGCTTTTTTACCTGCTTGCGGCTTTTGGGCGTCTTGTTTTGAGGGCGATTAATTTCTTCCGTCATGAGAACAATTCCTTTTGCTTAAGGGATGCGGTAATACGGCTTAAAAAGGCAGCCAGGAACGGATCGCTTCCATATTGGCCTCCTGATCAGCCTGCACGACAGCCATGCCGTCGATCGTAACATTCCGCCATGATCCGTCGACCGGAACGGAATAGCTGTTGATCTGGATCGAACTGAAATAGGGCAGGATCTGTGCAGCTAAGCTCATGATCTCTCCGTTGGAAAGATCGGTGGCCACCTGCGGAAGCAGCGCATCCAGCAGTCTTTTGAGCGTACCGGCGTCCGATGATCTTACTTTGGCGAACAGGGTATTCAGCACCATACGCTGGCGCTCCGTCCGTTTAAAGTCGCTGTCAAGCTTTCTCATCCGGCAGTAGGCAAGAGTCTGCATGCCGTTCAGGTGGACTCTTCCCGGCGCAATGCCGCGAAGGTATTCCGGTTCGTAAGCCTCCGGAGCCGTTTTCGAGGCGGAGGTCAGGAGGATCGGATTATATAAAGATCTTGCCGGGGAGGTTGCCGCCTTTACCACGATATTCTTCTCATCAGAAGACGCCGCACTTTCGGCCGCATAGGTCAGGTGCTCCTCCGGGACCGCGGTCAGGCTTTCATTAGAGGCCGCCGCTGCATCCGCGGGCGGATTGGGGTCATCGATACCGGAGTCCGTCGAGGAATCGATCGTAGGGGGCTCAACGGTCGAATATTCGGTCGTTTCCTCTTCCGTCGTATCTTCGGGGGTGGTTGCTGACGGATCGCGGTATCCGCAGAACTCACAGACGCCGTTCTTATAGCTGCAGTTTTCAGTCTCCGACTTGCCGCAGCCGCTGCAGATATGGGTGTGCGTCCCGTTGTTATTGCTCGTCCATTTACCGAATTGATGAGGATGCTCGTAGCCGCATTTCGTGCAGACGCCCTCGCTGTTATAAGTGCAGCTTTCGGTCACTCTTTTTCCGCAGCCTGAGCAGACGCCGCTATGCATCCCGTTACGGTTCGATGTCCATTTGGTGATGCTGTGCTCATGCTCAGTCGTGGTCTCCTCCTGCTCGGTATACGTCAGATACAGGATCGTATCGGGATCGAAACGGTTGCCTTCTCTTGCGGGCTTCGTGCCCGCTGCATCCGTCGTGACCTTCGTTAAGGCCGCCTTCTCCTTATTTGCCGGCGCCTTGCTCTTATTTGCCGTGGAATAGGCGGTTCTGAACCCGGCAGCCTTCAGCAGGTCTTCCGCCTCCTTCACGGAGATCCCCGCCGCAAGCTTCGGCATCGTTATCTTATTGTCCTGATAGGTCAGATAGACGACCGTGTTGACATCCAACTTGTCGCCTGCCTGCACGACCTTTGTTTCCTTTTGGTCAAGGTAGATCCCGGTCAGCTTGGCCAGCGCCTTGTCTGTCGGCGCCTTTCCGCCGCAGCTTTCTGCCCAGGAGATCTTAAGTCCCGCCGCCTTTAGCTGCGTCTCCGCATCCTTAACGGAAATATCCTTATCCAGCTTCGGCACAGAGACCTTGTTCTCTATATAGGTGATGTAGATCTTTGTTCCTCTTTCGTATTTCTTGCCGGGGACAGGAATGTCTTCCCCCGCCGCATCAAGGCTCACCTTGGTGATCAGCGCCGCCTTGCCGTCTTCCGGAGCCGTTCCGCCCATTAGATCGGCAAAACCGGTCGTAAAGCCCAGATCCTTCAGCAGCGTGACCGTGCTGGACACGCTGAGCTCTTCGGCAAGCTTCGGGAAGGGGACCCTGTTTTCCGAATACGTGATATAGATCGTCTGCTGCAGATTGTAATAGCGGCCGGCCTTGGCAGCCGTGCTGCAGGAAGCGTCCGACCACAGGGATTTCACCTTGGCTGTCGCAATATCATCAGGGGCGACGCCACCGTTCATATCCGAATAGGCAAAGGTAAGATTGGCCGCCTTTAACGCGGCGATAGCGTCCTGCACACTGGTGCCTTCTCGGATCGCAGGCATCTGCGCCTCTATGATCTGTCCCCAGTAGCGCATATCCGGAATCGACTGTTCGATGGTATAGCGAAGCCATTTGGCTTCCGTCTCGTTCAGCGTAACATCAAGCCCGCCGAGAGTATCGACAAGCGTCATGAACTGGCCGAAGTTCACGCAGATACCGCCGTCGATATGGACGCCGAAGTTCTCTTCAAAGACCTGATACATGAACGGAAAGCCGCCGATCTTATACGCCGTGTTGAGGCGACCCATGCCGTAGCTTTCCCCGATCGGAACATACAGGTCACGCAGGAACGAGGTCATGGACACCTTGTGCGTCTTCGGATTGATGCTGACCAGGATCATGGTGTCGGAGCGTTCTCTCGTGTCCGAGAAACGGGTATCCTGCCCGACCAGCATGATATTGATAAGGTCCTCATCATTTAAGGAAGCGGCCTTCATCCAGGAATAGGATACCGGATGGTCAAATAATATCTGCTCGTCATCCGCAGACAGGGTCGCCCGGTAGGCGTCTGCCTGGAAGGGGGCACGGACGACTTTTCCCGGGTCCGGCTTGTCCGGCTTCGTTTCCCCCTCCTCGCTGTTTACGGAGGCCCAATACTCCGACTCTAATGCGGCGATCTCGGAGGGCGAAAGCTGGCTGACCGTAGACGGATCCAAATGATTGATTCGGTTGAGCAGGCTGTTTATCAAAAAGATCCCGCCTCCGGCCAGCAATAAAAAGATCGCCAGAATAACGAGTACCGTTATTTTCGTCTTTCTCCCCTTCTTTTTCGGGACGGCGGGAGCCGCTTCTCCGTCACTTTCCGTCTTGACTTCGCCGTTGATCGGGATATCTTCAAAAAATGATTCCGCATCCGGAGTCCGTTCATCTTTCTTCTTATCGTCTATCTCCATCGGATATTCTCCTTTGTTTTTTTTCCGGGAATAACACAAGCGAGCCCGGCAAAACGTCCTGTTAGATCGGCGTTTTACAAAAACTTAATGTTTTTTCGTGGCAGCAGCACAAATAAGCCTGCCGGCCACAGACTTCGGATTATAGCACAGAGGGTCTGAAAGAGCAAGCTTTTCACTCTTTTTTAAGGATATTCGGCCGTTCGGTCGTTCAGCCGTTCAGGCCGTTCAGGCGTTCATGCTTCCCGCTTAGCCGGCACCGATGTTCGGCTGACGGCTTTCGGCTTTTGCATCGGCCCTCTGTTTTTGTCTAAATACTGCCGCGTCCGGGTATTGAAATATCAAGGCTTATCTTCTATAATACGTAAGCGCCTTTTTCACCTTATGTCTTTACTTAAAGTCCGTAAAAGACTCGTAAAATGGCGCAGAAATGGCGTAAAACAAAAATGAGGAAAGGCAAAAGGCCTTGATATTACGGGCTTTTTGAGTAGGTATAAGAGAATATGAAATTAGGAATCGTAATACACGAGCCTTGTTTCAAAAGTCTATGTAAATCAATATAAGCCGATAAAGCCTTGCAACATGGCACTTTTCCGGCACAGTAATTTTACATATCTCAATGAGAAAACATATAAGTCCACGCCGAAATGGCGTAGAAATGGCGTAAAGCTATAAAAGAGTTCAATACAACAAATAAGGCAAGCAGAAAGTTTTGTGATTCCTGCTTGCCTTTTTATTATTCCGCTATTTCAAAGCTTGATAAGATTGCAATGATTTCTTGTAATTCCTGTGGGGTGAATTGTCCGTCCGGTGACTTCGCTATTAGCGATATGCAGCCTGCATAATCAAACGAAAATTCGGATTCATACATTCCGGTAACGCCGTCATGTGTTCCTAACATGGATTCCGGCAGAACGGCGTAACAGATATCACCGTCAATATCCGTAAAATCCGAATCGGTCAGCATATCCAGCGTTCCTGTCAGCTTTAAGCTCGCAACACAGAATTTTCCCAAATCGCTATAATCCGTTGCTTGAACAGAACCGGGGACAAAGCTCGAATCAGCGACTTTGGCAGCTTCAACACGCTTCATTACAGCGTGAGAGCCACCGCCTTGCGGAGCATTGGCAAAGTAGTAATACCTTATTTCAACTCCTCGTTCATTTACAAGCAGCATGGTTTCGGTAAGCTCCTGCACGTCTTTTTCAGTAACCATCCAATTTGAAGGATACTTAATTGCAAAGCTTGGATATGTAATGGCATTTTTCTCACCGAACTTCGTTTCGTATGAATGAATCAAATCTATGCTGCTTTCGGTTGCTTCGGAAGCATCTTTTTCGGGGGTGCTTTCTTCGGAAGAAGTTGCCTCACCTAATGCTGCAAAGATCTGCTTGTCTGTCCCGTCAATTCTAATGCGATATATCGAATCGCCATCCTTATAGTAGAGCCAATCATTATGTAAATGTAATTCTCTACCGCCCTCCTCAACCATTAACTGGTCTTCCGTACCGTCTGTTTTGATTTTGTGGATTTCACCGTTGTAACCATAGTAAATCCATCCATCTGCTTCCAAAATCGGGCCGGTTCTGGCATCTACAAGCACTTGATATTCCGAACCGTCCGTTTTCATTTTGCAAAGACTTTCATCGTCTTCGTAGTCCGCAAAATAAATCCATTCGCCATCTACAATCATAAAGTCACTACGTCCATCATAAATGGCTTGAAACTCAGAACCGTCATATTTCATCTTGTATATCTTATCGTCTTCCGTACCGATCTCTGTGTCAAAGAAATATATCCAACCATCAACAATATTAAGAGTATAGCCACATGCACTATTTTTGTTGTAAATGCGTTCCTTTTCAGAACCATCAAAATTCATCCTATATTCGCTGCCATTGTATATTTTTCCATCCACAAAATGAACACCACCGCGAACATCTTCTGCTGCGATCTGTTCGTATGAAGTCCCATCTGTTTTAATTCGATAGATTCCGTCACAACGGAAATACACCCAGTCGTTGATAACGTTTATATCGTACACTCCGCCGACTTCATCAAGGAGTTTCACTTTGCTTGTTCCGTTTTCACGGCATTTATACAGACCATCCCATAAACCATAATAAAGCCAACCATCTTCTTCATCAATCCATCCGCCGTTTGCAATATTATAGTTTGCATTGCCGACACGTCCTGTACTGCCGGCGTTTTTTTCAGTGGTACTTGTATTACTGCAAGCAGTTAAGAGAGCCAAAAGGAGTATTAGTAAGATACAAAGCGTATGTTTCGATTTTCTTAGCATGGTAATTATCCTCCAACAAAATGTTAGGCATTTACTAACAAATAATCTTATCATATTTTTCGAGAAAAATCAATATGTTAGGCGATGCCTAACATACATAATTCGTTCTGCTTATTACAATAATATATATAAAAGGATGATTGTTGTGGTGAGCAGATGGGTATATCGTTTGATGTTGATATTTATAATACGATTCGTCGGAATATAAAGAAATACAGGAAAGAAAAAGGGCTTACCTCTGCTCAATTAGCAGAAATAGTTGGACTTTCGCACGATTTTATTCGTCAGATCGAGAGTGAAAAAGTAGGTTATAATTTTTCCGTTGAAACATTTTATAAGATTTCCGTTGCTCTTGGCGTAGGAATGGACGTATTAGCAGAAACCACCCCCATAGAATAGCCACACTTTATCAATGAGTTGAAAAGACCACATCAGAGAAAAATCTCCGGTGTGGTCTTTTTTCATTCATCAAGATAATCTTGCAGTTTTGAAAACTCAAGAATTTCATCAAGCTGCTTTTCGGCTTTTGCGCTGTCAGTCAAATATTCAATAAAATTGTTTTTGGGAAGAAGAACAAATTCTTGAATATCCGGTTTTCCATTGAAAATAGATGATAGGGCTTTTATTTCTATATCAAGAGAAGAAATACCTTCATCAGATGCAAGGCGGGCTTTGTCAACCGCAAGTACAAAGTCGTAAAAATTTCTATCCATCGTGATATGCAAGTATTTGCTGTTTCCCTTTTTCACGGTGTCCCAACTTTCGACAAGTTTTTCTAAACTTTCAAGTCGGGTTCCTTGAATGTCAATCATAATGTCCGAATCACAGCGGATATATTCGGGATTGATTTGATAATGTTCGCGTAGCCCATTAAGTATGCTATCAGGTATAAACTTTCGGACACCGCTCTTTAATTGAGATATTTCGTATGAGTCGCTGCCTATTTTGGCGGCGATTTCTTTTTGTCCATATCCTTTGTTTTTTAAGAATACAAATACTTTTGCAAGTCTTTCTCGCTGCTCTTTTAAGTAGTCTCTTTCTGCCATTTTTATCACCTCGTCGCATATTGTAGCACAGTATTTTGAAAAATGCAATAAGGTTAAATATAATTGCAAATTCATTGCAAACAATTTAATATTTGATAATGTACATGAGGCGAAAAAATAAGTAAACTTATGCTGTAATCCGGCCGGTTACGAAAAAAGCTCGGATATGAGTAGAAAGGAGTTCATAGTTTGGAAGCAAAAGAAGAAATGTTGCGGGTGCTGCTCGTCAGACCGCAGGAAGAAGCGTGTATCGTCGAGATGCCGAACACATTGGAAGCTATGCAGAAGATGGTCGGCGGGTACATCGAAGAATTTATGCCGTTCCCGGATGAAGTCGCGCTCATCTGCAACGAAGAAGGAAAGTGTTCCGGTCTGTCTCTGAATCGGGCTATCTACTATCAGGACAGCGAGGAAATCATGGATATCATTGCCGGTGATTTTTTCGTCGTGTTTGCTCCGTATGATGCCGAGGATTTTCAGACGCTGCCGGACAACCTTATGAGCAAGTATTACAACCTGTTCCGCTATCCGGAAATGTTTTTCCGTGACGGCGACGAGATCAAGGCTGTAAAAATCAAATAATCGTATTGGTGCAAAGCACCGGAAAGGAAATAGTTATGTCCCTTAAAAAGCTAAATAAGTTTTCGTATTTCGATATTGATGAGTTCCTTGAAAAGAAGAAGCTCTTGACCGTTGGTGTTTCCGAATGGAAAGATTTCGATACTCAAAATGTTCTTGGGACGAAAGTTGAGGTCGTTATCGCTGCCGATAAGACCGATTACGGCAATGCCGGGGGCGAAATTGTCAGCAATCTTTACGAGAAGCTGACCGTTAAAATTCCTGCAAAGTTGAATAACGTCCCGATGAACGCCGAAGTGCGCCTTGTCAATCCGGAAGCCATCGTGTACGGCGAGTATCGCAATCAGCTCTCCATCACCGCCGATAATATCGAAGTCGTCGGAAAGTAATCCCCGCAGTTGGGGGTGGCGGCGCGCCCCACAAGGGCGCAGCCGCTTCCCCCTTTAACTTGATTATCAGGTGATATTGTTCCATGAAGCGAAAAATCGATGTTCCGTACATCGATGCGGA
>JAZRYN010000219.1:0-9853 GCA_045600745.1 Lachnospiraceae bacterium | reverse complement strand
CTTCGTCGGTCACATCACAGACGATGTGCTTTACGCCCTCGGCGCCTTCGCCGCGGCGGGAAAATTCATAGACCCTGAAACCGGCGTCCTTCATGGCCTTGGTGGTCGCAAGGCCGATACCGGAACTGCCGCCGGTTACGATACAGACGCTGCTCACAGATCGTACCTCCCGAGGACTTCGGCAATGATGCCCACGGCTTCATCGATCAGCTCGTGGCTGTGGCTCGCCATCAGGCTGCAGCGCAGCAGCGCTTCATGAGGCGCGGTAGCCGGCGGAAGAGAGGCGTTGACGAATACGCCGTGATCGTACAGGTCCTTGGTGATGGTCAGCGTCGGGACCGGCTCGTAGGTGAAGATGGGAACGATCGGGATCATCTCCCCGCCGCCCATACGCATTTTGATGCCCTTTTCGGCGATGCATTTTCTCATGTAGCGGGCATTATCCTGCAGCTTATCCACAAGCTCCGGCCTTGCTTCAAGGATGCGGAGCGCGGCAAGCGCGGCGGCACAGCTCGCCGGCGGGATCGAAGCAGAGAAGATGAACGGACGGGAGCAGTGACGCACATAGTCCGCGACTCGCGCCGTGGTGGCCATGTAACCGCCGAGGGAGGCTAGTGACTTGGAGAAGGTCCCCATATAGATATCGACCTTATCCTCCAGACCGAAATAGCTTGCGGTGCCGCGGCCGCCCTCTCCGAGCACGCCGAGACCGTGGGCGTCGTCGACCATGACGCGGGCGCCGTATTGCTCGGCAAGCGCGCAGATCTCGGGAAGCTTCGCGATGTCGCCGCCCATGGAAAAAACGCCGTCGGTCACGATCAGGCAGCCTGCCGTTTCCGGGACCTTCCGCAGGCATTTCTCAAGCTCCGCCATATCGCCGTGGCGGTAGCGGAGCATGGTGCCGTAGGACAGCCGGCAGCCGTCGTAGAGGCTGGCGTGGTTCTCACGGTCCATGATGACGTAATCGCCGTGGCCGACGAGTGCGCTGATGATGCCGAGGTTGCTCTGGAAGCCGGTGGAGAAGGTGACGACGCTTTCCTTGTGAAGGAAGCGGGCCAGCTCCGCCTCAAGTTCGAGATGCAGCTCCAGCGTGCCGTTTAAGAAGCGTGAGCCGCTGCAGCCGGAGCCGAGCTTCCGAAAGGCCTCGATGCCCGCCTCGATGACTTCGGGGCTCGTGGTCAGTCCGAGATAGTTGTTTGAGCCGAGCATGATCCGGCGCTTTCCCTCCATCTGCACGACGGTATCCTGCCGGGACTGCAGGGCGTGAAAATAAGGATAAATATTCTGTTCGCGGATTTCATCGGCTAAGCTGCGTTTTTCGGCCTTTTCAAAAAGATCGATCATATCATTTACTCCTTTTCAATCAGATGTTGTCGGAGAAAAACGTCAAATCCCCGGGGAAATAATAAAGCCAGTTTACGGCGGCGGAGCCTTTCTGTCAACGAAAAAAAACGGAAGGCTCTTCTTGCGTCTGAACGGAAGGCTTATCTTGCGGAAAGCGGTGCGGGATCTTCCTTAGGAGAGACGCTCCGGCAAAGTCAGGGACGGGCCTCTTTCCGCCTTGCGGTAATCAGGTCAGGCAAGACGGCAGCGGCAGAGCCGATCAGGAAGAGGAGGATGCCGGTCCACATGCCCGCGGTGATGACTTCTTTCAAAAAGACCAGAGCGATCAGGGGAGACAGGATCGGTTTTAAGAAATAGACCAGATTGGTCTCGTTTGCCGAGGCCTTTTCAAGGGCAAGCATGTGGCAGACATAGCCGGCGCCGGAGTTGACAAGGCAGATGTATAGGAAGGGCAGGACGGCTTCCTTAGGCAGGGCGGGAAGGAGCGGGACACCGGCAAAAATATCAAGACCGAGCCGCTGGAAAAAGGCGGCACCGGCTTCGCCCTGCCCGATGATAAGAATCAGCGGAAGCTCTAACGAGCCGAGCAGAATGCTGGCGCAGGTCACAACGATGCCGCCGAAGATAGGCGTTTTTTTCTTGCCCGCGACCATATAGAGGGCAAAGGCAAGCGAGGCAGCCACGGTCAGGAGGGCGGCTTCCGGATCTATGGCGTTTTTCCACGGCGCGACGATCACGATGATGGCAATGACCTCAATGATCAGAGCGGCGATGTGATGTGGCCGTATAGCTTCCTTTAACAGAAGAGCGGCGAGGACGGTCACGAAAACCGGATTGGACGAGAAAACGACGGCGACGAAGGATGCCGAGCTTTTCACGATCGCCATTTGATACATGACCATGCTGAAGGCGACGCACAAAAATCCGGTCAGGGCAAAATAGGCAAGGTCGCGGCACTTCAGTCCGGCTCCGTGCTTTCTCAGCGAGGCGGCAGCAAACGGGATCAGCGCGGCGCCGCCGATCAGAAAGCGAAGATAGGTGATCTGCATGGGGGCGAAAAGCCCGCGGGTGTATCGCAGCATGACCTCCATGGTGCTGAAAATGACTGTTGTCAGCAGAATGTAAAGATAACCGAAATAGCTTTTTTTCATGGGTTTCCTCCGGGGGGTCGCCGGCAGCGTGCCCTTATTATATCGCCTTTCAGACCGGCTGCCAAGAGGTTACAAAAAAACCTTCCTTCCGACAAAGACTTAGAGAAAAGAGGAAAAAGCGCTTGAAAGCGGTGAGGCTTTGCGTTATTCTTTTCGGAAAGAAACACCTGCTTAACGGTATTCGCTGAAAGGAAAAGACGGTATGACAGGAAAATACCCGGTGATCACGCTGTGCGGGAGCACCCGTTTCAGAAATTCGTTTGTTGAGGCCCAGAAACGCCTGACGCTTGAAGGCAATATCGTCATTTCCGTGGGCCTGTTCGGTCATGCGGGCGATGAGGAGGTCTGGGAGGGCATGAGCGAGGATACGGTCACGGCGACCAAGCTCATGCTGGACGATATGCATAAGCGGAAAATCGATATGGCGGACGGGATCTATGTGATCAATGTGAACGGCTATATCGGTTCCAGCACCCGCTCGGAGATCGCCTATGCCGCGGCGCACGGCAAAAAGCTCCGCTATCTGGAGGAGTCTGCGCAGCTGCGCTGCCCGGTCTGCGGGAAATATTATTTTTCCGAGCCCGGCAGCTATGAGATCTGTCCGGTCTGCGGCTGGGAGGACGATCCCTCTCAGAAACGCTGGCCCGATATGGCCGGCGCCAATAAGGACAGCCTGAATGAAGCCAGAAGAAAATACGAGGAACAGAATGCAGAATAAAAACGGGAAAAAGTTAGATATTAGGAAAATTATTTTAATGCTGGCGGCGCTTGCCGTTGTTATTGGACTGGCAACGGGAAAACTTTCTCTTTCCGATATTTCCGGACAGGAGACGCGGATATCCGGGGAGACGGAAAATACGTCGGCGGAACCGGTGAAGAGCATGGAAGCGTCGGAAACGGCGGAAAATACGTCGGCGGAACCGGCGAAGAGCACGGAAGCGTCGGAAACGGCAAGTAAGGAGCACTATACCGAATACCGGTTCCGGAACCGGGACAGGTTGGATGAGCACTATGAAAAGCACGGCAAAGAGATGGGCTTTTCAAGCGCGGCGGATTACCAGAAGGCGGCCAGTGACATTATCAATGATCAGACGGTCGAGAACAAATACAAGAGCGACGGCAGCGGAGACCGATGCTTTTATGTTGAGGCAAGCCGGGAATTTGTGGTCCTGTCTAACGACGGCTATATCCGGACCTATTTTATCTGTTCGGGAATCGAGTATTACAACCGGCAATAGGGGCGCAAACGCCCGGAGGCCGTCCCGCAGCTAAAGCAGCGACAGTGTACGGTAACCCTCCAGCACTTGCTGCATCTTTTCTGCATAGCCGCCCCGGAAAAACAGGCATTTGGACAGATCGGCGCCGAACACATCCTCGGTCAGGGCAAGCCCCACGGCCCGGCACCCGCCGCAGCAATAGGTGAACCAGCGGCAGGAGGCGCATGTTTCGTTGTGCTGCGCAAGCTCTCTGACGGTCGTGCAGACGGTCTTCAAATAGTCGCCTTCCCTCAGATGTTTTTGCAGGCCGTCGGTCTTGACATTGCCGAGATGCCACCCGTGCTGCTCGTAATAGCCGGACATCTGATGGCACGGATAAAGATTGCCGTTAGCGCCGACCGCGACCATGCCGCGGTTGCCCCGGCATACGGGAAGGGAATCACGGTATTCTCCCCTGCTGCACTCGACCGCGCGAAGCCGGTAGGCTTTTCTCTCCGGCCAAAGATGCACGAGCTGCCAGACGTCGATCTCCATGGGACAGCCGGTTTTAACGTATTCCTGCAAAAAGAGAAGCATCTGATCGAAATACTCCTCCAGAGTGAGGCAGGCGTCGCCGGCATTCTGCAGCCATCTCGGGGCTTCGGTCGTCCGGATGATGCGCATCTCGCTGACGCCCATACGGCCGAGAAGCTGCGCAGTCTGCCTCATGGTATGGACATTCAGGCGGTGAACGTTGGTCTGCGCTTTGACGCGGAACCCGTTTTCGATACAGAGGCGGATCGCACGGAGAGCGTCCTGCTCGGCGCCCTCACGGTTCCTCAGCCAGTCGTGATATCCCACACCATCAAAGGAGATCTTTATTAAAGGGCGGCAGTCCGCCTTTTTCATTTCATCAAGAACTTCCTGCGTGAGGAAAAAACCGTTGGTATTCAGCTCCTCTACATACATGCCGTGATCATAAATGCTGCGTATGATCTCCATAAAATGAGGATGGAGCATGGGCTCTCCGCCGGTGAGAGTGAAGGCGTTAATGCCGCACCGCTCGGCTTCGAGGATCAGCTTCTGCGCCTCCTCCAGAGTAAACTCGCTCTGGAGGCGGTCGTTGTCCGCGGCATTGAAACAGTGAAGGCAGTTGTAATTGCATTTGCCCGTGATCATCCAGTTCATGGCGGGAAAATAGCGGTTGTCGCAGACCTTTTCCTTCTGCCATGACGTCAGCGTCTCTCCTTCTTCGGCTTCCCGGCAGAAACCGCGCCGGATCAGGCTTTGCAGTAGGGGAGAATCTTCGATCTCCTGCACGCCGTCACAGCGGCAAAGCCGCTCATATTCCTCTTTGCTTAGGCCTCTTGCGTTGCGTTCATGCTTCCAATAATAGGCATAGGGCACAAGCTGCCACGACCGAAGGGCAATGTGCCTGTCTAACAGGTATTTTTTCTTCATGCTTTTTCTTTATCCGTGCCTGATCAGTATATTTTTGGTGCCCGGGTCAGTCCTTGGAGGTATCCGTGGAGATGAGTCCCATCAGCAGGTTCATCAGACCGCCCTGGGAGGAGGTCGACGACGGTTGGGACTGCGCACCGCCGAGAAGATCTACGGTCTGCTGGGACTGCGGGGAAGATTGCGGCGTTCCGCCGAGAAGGCTGGATAAGAGGCCGAGTGCGCCGGATGTGCCAGCCGGCTGAGCGGACTGAGACTGAGCCGCCGCGCCTCCGCCGAGCATGCCGGAAAGCAGGCTCAGAAGGCCGTTGTTATTATTCTGGGCCGCGCCTCCGCCAAGCATGCCGGAAAGCAGAAGCGGGGCGAGCAGGCTTAAGATCGAGCTCGTTTTTTTGTTCGAGACGCCGCTGCTTTGGGCAATGGCGCCGGCTGCGCCGGAGCCGAGGAGCGTACCGAGCATGCTGCGGTTCGTGCCGCTTTCGGCCGCCTTTGTCAGCTTGCCTTCATTCGCCTTTGCCCCGTTTTCCATAAAAAGCGGAATGGCGGCCTTAAGCACGCGGCCGACTTCATCAGGCGTAGTTCCGGAGGCCTTGCCGATTTCGCTCAGGCTCTCCTTGGTCTGCAGAAGGCTTAAAAGGGAAGAATAATCCATCTTTATCTCCTTGTCTGATCTGAAAACAGACGCACAGCGGTCTGATTTTCTTTTTCTGCCTCATTATGCGCCGAAAAAGATGAAAAAGTCAACCTTCCGCCCAAATATTCATTGAATTCTTGTTCGGAATGACCTATAATCACTTTGAATGGGAGCTTACCTGTTCGCATTAAGCTAACATCGGGAGTGTGAATATGGCAGAAGAAGTGAAAAAGAAAAAAGTCATTAAGGCTGCGGACGGCACGGAGAAAAAAGCCGCGGACGAAGCCGAAAAGGCAGTGAAGAAGACCGAAAAAGCGGAAGAGGAAGTGAAGACCGCCAGGAAAAAGGCCGAGGACACTGCCGAAGAAGCAAGGCCCGCAGAGAAGACCGAAAAGGAAACGGATGAAGAGGAGGCCGTCGTGACCGGCAGGAAGAAGACCGAAGAGGCAAAGCCTTCGGGAAATGCCAAGGGACTGCGCATCGGCGCCGTCGTCCTCTGGGCAGCCGCGATCGCCTTTGAGCTCGTTGCCGTCTTTATGCAGTTCGGCAAGATCAATATTACCTTCATGAACACGCTGACCTGCATTATCGTTCTGATCGTGCTTGATCTGATCTGCGTCATTATCGGCTCTCAGCTCTGGAAGAAAGCCAATCATATCGACCCGGCATCCAAGAAGAACAAGACCAAATTCTGGCTGTGGAACAATATGGGCCTGATCGTGGCGATCTTTGCCTTTGTCCCGCTGATCATCCTGCTGCTGACGAATAAGAATCTGGATAAAAAGACCAGAACGATCGCCGTTGTGGCCGCCTGTGCGGCATTGCTGATCGGCGGCGTAGCCAGCATCGATTACAACCCGGTGTCCGCAGAGGAAAAGCAGGCCGCCGAGGCCAACATCAGCGGCCAGGTCACCTGGACGAAGTACGGCAAGGTCTATCACATCTACATCGATGAGGACCACTGGTGCCAGCACTTAAACAACAGCGACGAGGTCGTGGTCGGTTCTGTTGACGAGGCTATTGCCGCCGGCAAGACCCGTCTCTGCAAGACCTGCGCTCATAACAACGGACTGGACGGCATCGAAGATCTGCCGCTCGGCGACTGACCGGAAGGCTCCTGATAAAAACTGCGGTGAAGCTTGCTTTGCCGCAGTTTTTTTATCGCCTGCCGCGGTCTTTTTTTATTGTTTTCAGAGAGAAAATATGGTAAAAAGAAATTTGAGAGCTTTCCGGCCGCAGTGTCTGACACGGGCAGCAGGGGGCTCCGGGAGGGTAAGGAGGACAACTATGCGAAAAAAAATAACCACATTTTTACTTGCGGCATTGGTCTTGTTAACGGCCTGCGGACAAGAGCCTTCGCCGACGCCGTCGCAGACGCAGGCGCCGGGTCAGCAGAAGATCATCAGGGTCTCCGCCGAAAACTGCCGCACCTTTGATCCTTATGAGGCAAACTCATCGGAGGACGCTTTCAATACCTGGTGTCAGGCAAGGCTTTACCGCTCATGGACGCGCATAGAGGGGGATACGGATATCCGCTACATGCGGCCGGAGCTTGCCGAGACGGAACCGGAAAAGATCGATGAGGAGGGCTGTGTCTGGCACATCAAGCTGCGGGACGGCATCCTGTTTCATGACGGCACGCCGATCACGGCGAAGACCTTTGAGGAATCGCTTAAGATCTGTCTGGATCCGGTACTCAAGCACCGCTCCGGCGATAATATGAGCCTTTATATCAGCATCAAAAACGCCCGCGAGTATTATACCGGCTCCGCTGACAGCTGGGAGGCTGTCGGCGTGAAGGCGCTGGACGGAAATATTCTGGAGATCACCACCGAGGCGCCGGTGACGGCGGATCTGGTCATGAAGGCCTTTTCGGAGTACGGTACGGTACCGGTGGATCCCGAGCTTTATGCCTCCTGCATGAGCGAGGATCATGCTTCCTCTGCCTACGGGACGGCGGCGGATAAAACGAAATACAGCGGCCCTTTTATGGTAACGGAATGGGTCCGGGACTCGAAGCTCATTCTGAAAAAGAACCCGAACTACGTTTTTGCCGACGAGATCCTTCTGGACGGCGCCGAGCTCGTCTATGTTCAGAACGTGCAGACACGGGTGGAAATGTTTGAAAACGGCGAGCTCGATGCCATCGCCATCGATGCCCAGGTGGGCGAGCAGTATATGGACAGTCCGGATTATTATGCAGAGCCTTCCCGCTATCTGATGATGATCGAGATCAACGATAATACGGCGCATTATATCGCTGCGGAAGACGGCGGCGACCCTGTCCGGGTCGAGCACCGCCCGGATGACCCGAATAATATCGAAATGTTTACGGAAAAGGACGGCAAGATCACCTATACGGCAAAGCCGTTAGACGCCGAGGACAGGGACAAGAAGATCCTGTCCGACCCGGACTTTAAGGACGCCCTGTGGTATGCGGTCGACAGAGAGACGCTTGCCCGCAGAGAGGGCGGGGTGCCGGCCAATTTCATCGTTCCGTATACCTCCTACTGCGGAGAGTACAGCCCGGTCCGCTTCCGTGACACGGACGAGGCGAAAGCCTATCTGGAGGATATCGGGGCATCTTATGATCCGGACCGTGCGAAGGCGTCTCTTGACAAGGCCCTGAAAAAGGCGGGGCTTAAGCAGCTGGAGCTGACCCTGACCATCTCTTCGGACAATGAAGAAATGCGCATCTGCGCGCAGTTTCTACAGGAAGAATTTGCCCGCATCTTTGACGGCGGGCTGACGCTTAAGATCGAGGAGATCCCCAGTGCAAACCGTCTGGAAAAAATGAAGGCCTGGCGGACCGACGTCAACGCCTTCGAGCTCGGTCTTTCCAACTGGAGCAGACAGGTGACCGACGCCAGCCCGATGAATCAGTTCGACGTTTTCTCCAGCTCCTACTGGAGCAAATGTAATGCGGCCTACCATTGCGAGACCATTGAAAATACGATCTGGAAGCAGGAGAGCGATCCGTCCTGCAAGACCGACATGGAGAAAAACATCGCCTATGCGGCGGCCATGGAGGAGGCGGCGTTAAAGGAACGCATCGTGATCCCGCTGTTTGAACGCACCACGCAGTCACTCATGCACGAATGGGTCAGCTACGATTTCAACGATCCGGTCAACATCCGTTACTGGCTGTGCGATCTTGACCTTAGCCTGAAGAAATAAAGCCGGAAAGAGATTTCTGCGGAGAGGAGGAGCCGTCTTGCTTACTTACGTGCTGAAACGTCTGGGCCTGATGGTTCTGACCTTGTTTATCATTATTACGCTGTGCTTTTTTGTGATCCGCCTGATGCCGGGATCACCCTTTGACGACCCGGAAAGCTCGCCCGAGCTGGAACGGCTTCTGGAAGAAAAGCACCATCTGAACGAGCCGATCCCTCTGCAGTACTATTATTTCTGGAAGGACATCGTGGCTGACGGTTACTGGGGCGTTTCCCTGAAGATCGAGCCGAATGTCCCGGTCTGGCAGGTCCTGAAAAACCGTATACCGCTGAGCCTGAGCCTGAACCTTCTTTCGCTCCTGCTCGCGATCCCTGCGGGGATCCTTGCCGGGGCGCTTTCCGCACGCTTTGCGGGTAAGCTGCCTGACCGCCTCATCAGTGTCCTGACGGTGCTGTTTATCTCGGTGCCGGCCTTTGTTTTTGCTTCATGGCTGCAATACTCATGGGGCTACCAGGGCAGCTTCGAGATCATTTACAACAGCACCGGGACGACGGGAGAAAAGCTTTCTTCCCTGATCCTTCCGATCCTTGCGCTGTCCTTCTGGCCGATCGCCACGGTCTGCCGGTACCTGCGCGGAGAGCTGCTTGATAATATGAACGCAGACTATATGCTGCTCGCCAGAGCCAAGGGCTTGAGCCGGATGCAGGCTCTGTCGAAGCACGCTTTCCGCAACTCGCTGGTTCCGCTCGTCAACGTTATCGTGCCGCTTATCACCGGTACTCTCAGCGGCTCGCTCGTGGTGGAAAAAATATTTGCGGTGCCGGGCGTCGGCGGGATCATGACACAGGCGGTGACCACTCATGATTATTGGCTCGTCATGGCTGTTCTGATCTTTT